>NZ_JBJFHN010000076.1:8868-11746 GCF_051893655.1 Porcipelethomonas sp.
ATTTTTGCTGTTTTCTTATTTCATCTGCAAACTTTGAAATTTTCTGAAATCTTCTGGTAACACCGGAACGTCCAATAGGTTTTGAAAGAAGTTCTCCGATTTCCTGAAGACTTGCTTCAGGATTTTCAATTCTCAGTTCAGATACTTCCATCAGGTCTGCCGGCAGGTTTTCAAATTCACCATGTGCTTTGATATATTCAATATCTGAAAGCTGTCTCATTGCCGCAGAAATCACCTTGTCAATATTTGCGGAATCACAATTTGCTATTCTGTTTGCCTTATTGCGTACATCCTTGTAAATTTTTATATTCATAAGATCTATTGTTCCCTGACGAGCACCGATAAACGTAAGAATATCCTCAATATTTTCACTGTCCTTTATGTACAGGATCGGATTACCCTTTCGCTGTGTCTTTCTTCCTTCAATTCCAAGTCCCAGCAAAACGTCATGCAGGTCAAGATATAACTGGTCGTCAGGTACGGAAAACTCAAGATGATACTCCTTATAAGGATCGCTTACGCTTCCGCAGATAAAAAAAACTCCTGCCAGAAAAACATTCAGGCTATTGTTTACTATATGCCGCAGATTTATTTCTCTTTTTTCAAGCTTTATATTATAAGTATCTGTTATGTACTTTACATTTTCCGTTCCGGAAACTGAAACAGAATAAAAGGGCTGCCCATTTTTTCTGACGCCGGTTTCCCGCTGATATATTATTTCACTGTTAAAAACGCTTTTTAACAATACACCGAAAAGGTCTGCAAAACCCTTGCATTCTGTAGTAAAGCATATATGATTTTCAGTAAAATTCTTGCAGTAAAGCAATATTCCATAAAGACAGGCATACCTTTTATCTTTATCAGTAATACCTGCACACAGTTCTTCTTTCACATCATTGGAAAACGATGCCAATTAAAGGCACCTCCTTAGCACGTTTATGTCCGGTAATAGGCTATATCCTTATTTATATCCCTGTGACTTTTCTGAACCCTCAGTCCCTTTTTAGTCAGATAATCAGAAACAAGCTCTGTAAATGTAATTGAACGATGCTTTCCGCCGGTACAGCCGAAAGCAATTACCAGCTGGCTTTTTCCCTCATGAACATAAAGTGGAATAAGAAAGTCCAGAAGATCTTCTATTTTATCAAGAAGTATTTTTGACTGTTCAAAACTCATCACATAGTCTCTGACGCTTGAATCACACCCGGTCATAGCTCTGAGTTCCTTGACATAATAAGGATTCGGCAGACATCTTACATCAAAAACAAGATCCGCTTCAGTTGATACCCCGTATTTATAGCCAAAGGACATGATTTTTATTATCATTGAATCACTGTTCTTTTCAAGGAAAAGCCCCTTTATTTCCTCTTTAAGCTGTGAAGTGGAAAGATATGATGATTCAACATAATAATCAGCAACTTCTCTTAAAGGACTCAGCTGTTCCCTTTCAAAAGCAATAGCCTTGTGCAGACAGCTGCTGAATTTTTCATCCAAAGGATGCTTTCTCCTGGTTTCCTTATAACGCTTAATTATAACCTCGTCATTTGCCTCCAGATAGAGAATCTTAACATCAAGGTCTGCCATTTCCTTAAGCATCTTCCATCGGTCAAAAACCTCTCCGAACATATCCCCTGATCTGATATCCACAGCAACGGCAACCCGGTCAAGCTGACCTTTTGAATGCATACAGATATCAGCAAATTTTGTAAGAAGCTGAGGAGGCATATTGTCTATACAATAAAAACCAATGTCCTCCAAAACATTCATAGCACATGATTTTCCGGAACCTGACATTCCTGTTACAATAATAAACTGCATAGCCTTTCGCACCTGCTGAAAGCAGACGCTTTCCCTCCTTTATAAAACGTTATTTTAGAATTACCGGTTCAAGTTCAAGCTTATATCCGGTTTTTTCCAGTACACATTCCTTAACCTTATCTGTAAGTTCAATAACATCTTTAAATGTAGCGCCGCCTTTATTTATTACAAAGCCGCTGTGTTTTTCACTTACCTGAGCGCCGCCCACAGTCATTCCCTTAAGTCCGCACTGTTCAATCAAAAGCGACGCATAGCTTCCCTCCGGACGTTTGAATGTGCTTCCGGCACTTGGAAATTCCAGCGGCTGTTTGTCACGCCTTTTTTTTATCAGTTCCTGCATACGGGATTTTATATCATCATAATTTCCCTTTTCAAGTCTTAATGTCATATCAGTTATAATCATTCCCTGATTTTCCGCAAACACGCTGTGCCGATAGGAAAGATTCATTTTTTCGGATTCAATAATTTTTCTGTTTCCGTTAATATCAATACATCCGGCTGATTTGACAATATCCTTCATTTCTCCGCCGTATGCTCCGGCGTTCATGTAAAGTGCTCCCCCGGCAGTACCGGGAATGCCATAGGCAAATTCCATGCCTGTAAAACTATGTTCAAGAGCAAACAGGCAGACATCCTTAAGGGATGTTCCTGCAAGACAATGAATTTCAGTCTGATTTACTTGTTTTATATCTGAAAAATCTTTGCCGATCAGTAAAACAATTCCATCAAATCCGCTGTCACTTGCAAGAATATTGCTGCCTCTGCCCATAATGAATATTTTTGCGTTTTCAGCTTTGGAAAACCTGATAATCTCTGACAGTGATTCTGTGGAATTTATAAAAATCATCGCCCGGCAATCTCCGCCAATTTTAAAAGTAGTATGCTCTTTTAACGGCTCATTTAATCTGCATTCGCATCTCAGTCGGCTGCATAAATTCTGTAATTCAGAAATATATGGCATAATTCACCTGCTCTCTTTATTATTTTTCTATTGATTTAGCTATGAAATCAAAATTTGCAGCAGTATATCCGAAACCCTGCTGGGGCAAACCTTTCTGAG
>NZ_JBJFHN010000077.1:0-11721 GCF_051893655.1 Porcipelethomonas sp.
TCCGCATATCCACCGCCGAATCTCCCGCAAATCAAGTTTCATTCGGAGAAACGCCAAGCTTTTCCATTATGTGAAGAGCTATCTGAGGGCTGGGCTTTTTCTCAAAGCCGTCCTTCTTGCCCGAAACATAGGAAAAAACGTCTCCGAACATTCCCGAAACAATGGTCTGAGTAAAATTATCGGGCTTGTTTGAAGCGACCGCAATAAGTATCCCCTCTGCCTTCAGTCTTGTAAGAAGCTGCGGGATACCATCATAGGGACGTGTGCAAACATTGTAATTTTTCCCGTATATCTCGTCAAATACATCCTTGACCCTTGAAATATTCTCCTCGGTGCGGCATTCTTCGGGCAGCGCCCTGCGGATAAGCATAGGCACTCCGTCGCCCACAAAGTAACGGAAGCTCTCCATCGGGTGAACGGGATAGCCGAACTTCTGCAATGCACTGTTGCAGGCATTTCCCAAGTCCTCCAGAGAATCGACCAGCGTACCGTCCAGATCGAAAATAACAAGCTTATACATATTGGTTTCCTTTCCGGATATTTCCTAACGCAATATTATATTACCACATTTTAGATTTTATTATCAGCCTTTTTTGTGAACTGTTTAAGAATTTTGATGAATGTTCTATTGATATACTATAAACGTCAATTCAATCCTCCAGCTTTGAAGCTAAAAGTCCCGAATACTTCGCTCTGAAGCTGTCAAATTCATCATTGTCAATAGCATCTCTTATCTTCTCCATAAGAGTGTTGTAGAAATACAGATTATGAGCCACCGCAAGTCTGCCTGCAAGCTGCTCATCCGCCTTGAAAAGGTGACGGATATATGCACGGGAGAAATTGCGGCAGGTGGGACAGTCGCACTCCGGGTCAAGGGGACGTGAGTCCGTCTCATAGCACTTGTTTGTGGCGTGCATGATGCCGTTCCATGTAAAAATAGTAGCATGACGAGCGTTTCGGCTGGGCATAACGCAGTCGAAAAGGTCAATACCTCTCGCCACCGCTTCAATGATGTTAGACGGAGTGCCCACACCCATAAGATAACGAATTTTTTTCTCGGGCATGACCGGAACAACAGCGTCAAGTATGCGGTACATCTCCTCGGTAGGCTCGCCCACCGCAAGACCGCCCACCGCATAGCCGTCCATATCAAGCTTTGCTATCTCCTCCATATGCCTCAGTCTCAGGTCCTCAAAAACCGAGCCCTGATTTATTCCGAAAAGGAGCTGGTGCTTGTTTATGGTGTCGGGGAGAGCATTGAGCCTTGCCATTTCCTCCCTGCACCTGTACAGCCAGCGAGTGGTCCTCTCGCAGGAATTTTTCGAATATTCGTAAGCCTTGCGGATTATCCTGTTTTTGGTCTGCTCGTCCATATCGGGAGTTATCTGCGCCATATGATTATCCACGCACTCGTCAAACGCCATAGCAATAGTGGAGCCTAAATTAGACTGTATCTGCATAGACTCCTCGGGGCCCATAAATATCCTCCGACCGTCCACGTGGGAGTTGAAATAAACGCCCTCCTCCTTTATCTTGCGAAGCTTAGCAAGAGAGAACACCTGAAATCCGCCGCTGTCGGTAAGGATAGGCTTGTCCCAGTTCATAAATTTGTGCAGACCGCCCATTTCTTTTATTACCTTGTCTGTAGGACGCAAATGAAGATGATAGGTGTTGCAAAGCTCCACCTGACATTTTAAATTAACAAGATCAAGAGAAGAAATACCTCCCTTTATAGCCGCCGCAGTACCGACATTCATAAAACAAGGGGTCTGAAAAGTACCGTGTACCGTTTCAAATTGTCCTCTTCTTGCTTTTCCTTCTTTTTTAATTAAAGTATACATTATCTCTCCTTCTGGCTTTCACCTGTAATCGTGAATATCATTATCAGCTATGTACTTTTCCATAAGTTCCGGAATATCAACATAATATTTTCTTTTATTATTTCTGTCCACATAAACAGTTACTGTCATACCGATAAATCCCGTTATATCATCAGTGATATTTTGAGAACTATAAAGATATGTTTCGCCATCATAGGGATTTATTACCTTACACTCAGCTTTAAACGGATGACAGTTATTAATTCTAATACTATAATTCCTTTTAACATCCGTAATTGTACCGCTGAGTTTATCACCGGATTTTTTCAGATTTTCAACACGGCGTCCGGTTACAATAACTATTATCAGAAATACTGCTCCTATTACTGCAAATATACCACCGATCACTAAGAATATAAACTCAAATACATTTGACTCCATTCTCACATCTGACGGATTATCAGGATCATAATACACTTCAATTTCTTTGCCTTCATACATGTATGAATTATATTCATTAAGCTTTTCTTCAAGAATGTCACCATCAACAGTATATTCAATCCAGACATCATAACTTGTATAATCTCTGTTATCTTTTCTGTAACTGTCTGCGTTTATACTTATTATCTCAGCGTTCGTCTTTTTGGCAGAGCTCATGAATGATATATTCCTTGCCAGCACCACGCCGCCTATAATGACAAATATAATTCCAATTGTAAAAAACAAAATACCTAAAATTATAAATATTTTTTTAACACTTTTAATTTTCATGAGTCACTCCTCATAACTGATATTTTAAAATTTTTTTAATTCATTTTAAAATGTATCCGTATTGTTTTTCAGTCTCAGAATCACGATACTCATGCTTTTCATAATACCCAATAAGCTTTCCATAATCATTTCTGAGTGCGATCATGTATACATCCTTATTTTCCTTATGATTATGAAACGTAAAAATTCTGTTGTTATTCGTACTTTCACTGAACCATTCTATAACTTTTTTAATTTTCTTATTTGACTCCTCATTATGACAGTCTAAAAGAGATTTTCCAATCAGATTATATCCGCCTCTTTTTTCATATCTGGCAGCTGCTGCCGGATTCATATAAATTATTTCATGTTCCGTATTGCATATAACGACAGAGCATATATCCTGATCAATAATACTTTTGAAGAATACTGAAAGTTCCATAACAGTCTCCTTTTATAAAATACACATAGCATCACCGAAGCTGAAAAATCTGTATTTTTCCTCAACAGCAATTTTATATGCATTCATTGTTTTTTCGTATCCTAAAAATGCGGAAACAAGCATTATCAGCGTACTTTCAGGAAGATGAAAATTAGTAATAAGTCCGTCAAGCAGCTTGAACTTATATCCCGGATAAATAAAAATATCCGTATATCCATCTCCTGGTTTTACCAGACCGTTTTCAAGCTCCATACTCTCAAGAGTACGGCAGGAAGTAGTACCAACTGCTATAACACGCCCGCCGTTTGCTTTTGTACGATTGATTTTTTCTGCTGTTTCCTCATTTAAATGGTAGTGTTCACTGTGCATCTTATGCTTCAATATATCGTCTTCCTTTACAGGACGGAATGTTCCCAGTCCCACATGGAGTGTAACATAAGCAATATCAACTCCCATAGCCTTGATTTCTTCCAGCTGTTCCTTTGTAAAATGAAGTCCGGCAGTAGGTGCAGCAGCAGAACCCAGCTCTTTTGAGTAAACAGTCTGATAGCGTTCCTTATCCTCAAGTTTTTTGGTGATATAAGGAGGCAGCGGCATCTGTCCGATTTCATCAAGTACAGAATAAAAATTACCGTCACATTCAAATTTAACTATTCTGTTGCCGTCATCCTTTACTTCAATGACTTTCGCCTTAAGCTTTCCGTCACCAAAAGAAAACTCCGTTCCGGTTTTTGCTTTTTTCCCCGGACGGCATATTATTTCCCATACCTTATCACCTTTCTGCTCCAGAAGCAGAAATTCAATAAAACTTCCTGTACCTGCTTTTTCACCGTAAAGTCTTGCAGGCAGTACTCTTGAATCATTCAGAACCATTAAGTCACCTTTTTTCAGGTAATTGCATAAATTATAGAAATGGGTGTGAACAATTTCACCCGTTTCCCTGTTTATTTTCATAAGTCTTGAAGAATTTCTGGGTTCAACAGGAGTCTGAGCTATTAATTCTTCAGGCAAATCATAGTAAAAATCAGATTTTTTCATTTTTCTTCCCCTAAATTTTAAAAACTGTATTGACATAACAAGAATAAAATGATATTATAAAAACTATGGTAGAGGTGCGGCTGCGATCAGTAGCGTCTGACAGGAAAACCATTCCGACATTTTATGCAGACGTAAAAGGCAATGCTGCCGAAGGACAGATCCCGGTAAAATCTGTTCTGATTATGATCCGAACAGGATTATGATTGTCATCAGCGTTGATGGAGGGCTATCAGCATACAATTCCAATATAATAGTTGTTATATCAATATTTCTATTATATCGTATGATGAGCCGGTTTTCAACCGGTTTTTTTAATTTTTTTTAAATTTAATATATTTTTTCAATGAAGGAGTTAGTAAAATGAAGCAATACAAAGCAGGTATTATCGGCGCAACAGGAATGGTAGGACAGAGATTTGCAACATTGCTGGAAAAACATCCGTGGTTTAAGGTTACAGCACTTGCAGCTTCCCCAAGATCTGCCGGAAAGACTTATGAAGAAGCAGTGGGAGAAAGATGGGCAATGACAACACCAATGCCTGAAAGCATGAAAAATATGGTAGTACTCAACGCAGTGGACGATATTGAAAAAATCGCAGGTCTTGTTGACTTTGTTTTCTGCGCAGTTGATATGAAAAAGGACGAAATCAAAACTCTTGAAGAAAAGTATGCAAAAGCTGAAATTCCGGTTGTTTCAAATAATTCAGCACACAGAGGAACTCCGGATGTTCCTATGGTTGTACCTGAAATCAATGACGACCACATCAGAATTATTGAATCCCAGAGAAAGCGTCTGGGTACAAAGAAGGGCTTTATTGCAGTAAAATCAAACTGCTCAATTCAGAGCTATGTTCCTGCACTTAATCCGCTTATGGAATTCGGAATCACAAAAGTTCTGGCATGCACATATCAGGCAATTTCCGGTGCCGGAAAAACTTTCAAAACATGGCCTGAAATGGTTGATAACCTTATTCCGTTTATCGGCGGAGAAGAAGAAAAATCCGAACAGGAACCTCTTAAGGTATGGGGACATATTGAAGGCGACAAAATCGTCAATGCACAGACACCTTCAATTACAACACAGTGCCTGAGAGTTCCGGTTTCAGACGGACACACAGCAGCTGTTTTCGTATCCTTTGACAAAAAGCCTTCAAAAGAAGAAATCCTTGCAAAATGGGCTGAATTCAAGGGCGCACCTCAGGAGCTTGATCTTCCTTCAGCTCCAAAACAGTTCATTCACTATTTTGAAGAGGATAACCGTCCGCAGGCAAAACTTGACAGAAATCTTGAAGGCGGTATGGCTGTTTCTGTAGGACGTTTAAGAGAAGATACTCAGTATGACTATAAGTTTGTATGCCTGTCACACAACACTTTGAGAGGTGCAGCAGGCGGCGGCGTACTTTTAGCTGAACTGCTGGCTGCAAAGGGTTACTTTGATTAATTTCAAGTTATTTACGTTTAAACTGATTCACCTTGTATAAGGAGGGTGCAATTTATGAAAAATACTATTTTTACCGGTGCCGGCGTTGCAATTATCACTCCTATGAACGCTGACGGATCAATCAATTATGACGGATTTGCTGAAAATATTGAATACCAGATCACTAATGGTACAGATGCTATTATTGTCTGCGGCACTACCGGCGAAGCGTCAACAATGACTGATGAAGAACATATAGAATGTATAAGATTTGCAGTTGAAAAGACTGCCGGAAGAATTCCGGTTATTGCAGGAACAGGAAGCAATGATACAAGATATGCAGTAGAGCTTTCAAAAACTGCTCAGGAAAAAGGTGCTGACGGACTTCTCCTTGTTACACCTTATTACAACAAGGCTTCACAAAAAGGTCTTATAGCACATTTCACAGCTGTAGCTGACGCTGTTGACATACCGATTATTTTATATAACATTCCCGGACGTACAGGAATGAACATTGACATCAATACTTATAAAATTCTTGGACAGCATAAGAATATTGTTGCTGTCAAGGAAGCAAGCGGAAATATAAGCTATACTTCAAAGCTTATTGCACAGTGTGGAGATCTGCTGGATGTTTACAGCGGAAATGATGATATTATCGTTCCTATGATGTCAATTGGTTCAAAGGGAGTTATTTCAGTACTGTCAAATATCATGCCTAAGGAAACTCACGAGCTTGCACAGCTTTGTCTTGAAAATAATTGTGAAGAGGCTGCAAAGCTTCAGATGAAGTATCTGGAACTCATCAATAATTTGTTTATAGAAGTTAACCCGATTCCTGTTAAGGAAGCTATGAACCAGATGAACATGCCTTCAGGTCCGTGCAGACTTCCTCTCTGTGAAATGACGGATGAACACATAAACACTCTTAAAAACTCAATGAAAAAAATGGGTCTTATCAAATAATTCTGCTAATATAAACAGAAAGGATTTTAAAATGACTAAAATTGTAATTTGCGGTGCCAACGGCAAAATGGGTCAGACTATATACCGCTGTGTCAAAGACCGCAGCGACTGCGAAATAACCGGAGGAATTGACATTAATACACAGCAGTATGCTGATTTTCCGATTTACAGTTCTGTCGGTCAGCTGCCGGAAAAGCCTGATGTAATTATTGATTATTCTCACCCGTCATGCCTTACTTCTCTTCTTGAATACTGCATGACAACCGGTACTCCTGTTGTTCTTGCAACCACAGGCTACAGTGATGAACAAATTTCAGAAATAAAGAAGGCTTCTTCCCAGATTCCGGTATTTTTCTCATGGAACATGTCTTTGGGTATAAATCTTCTGGTAGAACTAGCTAAAAAAGCAACTGCTATTCTGGGAGACAAATTTGATATTGAAATCGTTGAAAAACATCATAATCAAAAAATTGATTCTCCAAGCGGTACGGCTTTAATGATAGCAAACGCTATTAATGAAACCAGAAATAACGAAATGAAATATGTATATGACAGACATTCTCAGCGTAAAAAGCGTGAAGCAAATGAAATAGGCATTCATTCCGTAAGAGGCGGAACAATTGTTGGTGTTCATGAAGTGATTTTTGCCGGTAATGATGAAACAATTACAATTTCACATTCTGCCGCTTCAAAGACCGTTTTTGCAGAGGGTTCTGTAAATGCAGCATTATATATAAAATCACTTAAAGCCGGTCTTTATGACATGAATAGTATTATAGGATAAAATATTTCGATCAACAAATAAAAGGGAGCTTTTTCACATGGAAAAGCTCCCTTTCTTATTATAATTACCTTTAAAAAGTAATTTACATTATTTTACAAACAATTTTTCTCCATCATAATCCACAGTCAGCATAGTGTCCGGAGCGACATCATCAGCAATAATCTTTTTGGCAATTAATGTCTCAGCCTTACGCTGCAAAAATCTTCTGAGCGGTCTTGCTCCATAGTTTGGATCATATCCCTGATCAACAATATAGTTCTTTGCAGAATCAGTAAATTCCACATCAATCTGACTGTCTTTAAGACGTTTTCTCAAATCGTTAATCATAAGATCGACAATACCAAAAATCTCATTCTTTGTGAGAGGTTTATAAAATACAATCTCATCAAGACGGTTTAAAAATTCCGGTCTGAACTGCTGTTTTAACAGTGCATCAACCTTTTCTCTGGCGTCATCACTTATCTCTCCCTGTTCGTTAATACCATCAAGGATATACGGAGAACCAAGGTTTGAAGTAAGAATAATAATAGTATTTTTAAAGTCAACTGTTCTGCCCTGAGAATCCGTAATACGTCCGTCATCCAGTACCTGCAAAAGAATATTGAATACATCAGGATGTGCCTTTTCAACTTCGTCAAGGAGTACTACAGAATAAGGTTTTCTTCTTACAGCTTCTGTCAGCTGACCGCCTTCTTCATATCCTACATATCCTGGAGGAGCTCCTATCAGACGGCTCACACTGAACTTTTCCATATATTCACTCATATCTATACGGACAATGTTATGTTCATCATCAAATAATGCCTCAGCAAGTGCCTTTGCAAGCTCTGTTTTGCCAACACCGGTAGGACCTAAGAACAGGAAAGAACCAATAGGTCTGTTAGGATCCTGAATGCCAGCTCTTGAACGTAAAATTGCTTCACTTACTTTTTCAACCGCTTCATTCTGTCCGATAACTCTGTTGTGAAGAATATTTTCAAGATTCAAAAGCTTTTCACGTTCGCCTTCCATAAGCTTTGAAACCGGAATACCTGTCCAGCGGCATATAATTCTGGCAATTTCTTCTTCAGTCACCTTATCTCTTAAAAGTGAATCGCCTGATTTTGCTTTTTCAGCAATAACCTCTTCTTCTTCCAGTTCCTTCTGGAGTTCCGGCAATCTGCCATATTTAAGTTCAGCCGCCTTGTTAAGGTTATATTCACGCTCTGCCTTTGCAATATCAGCATTAACCTGTTCAATATCCTCTCTGAGCTTCTGAACCTTTGTTATAGCATTCTTTTCATTTTCCCACTTTGCTTTCATACTGTTAAACTGATCTCTCATCTGAGCCAGTTCTTTTTGAACTTCCGCAAGATGTTCCGCAGAAATTTTATCATCTTCCTTTTTAAGTGCAGCTTCCTCAATCTCATGCTGAACAATTTTTCTGGAAATTTCATCAAGTTCTGACGGCATAGAATCAATTTCAGTTCTTATCATTGCACAGGCTTCGTCTACAAGATCAATTGCCTTGTCAGGCAGAAAACGGTCAGTAATATATCTGTCAGACAATGTTGCAGCGGCAATTAAAGCCTGATCATGAATCTTAACGCCGTGAAAAACCTCATAGCGTTCCTTAAGTCCTCTTAAAATTGAAATAGTATCCTCAACAGTTGGTTCATTTACCATAACCGGCTGGAAACGTCTTTCCAATGCGGCATCCTTTTCGATATACTGTCTGTATTCGTTCAGGGTTGTAGCACCGATACAGTGCAGTTCACCTCTTGCAAGCATTGGTTTCAGAAGGTTTCCGGCATCCATAGCACCGTCGGTTTTACCAGCACCGACAATTGTATGAAGTTCATCAATAAACAGAATAATTTTACCCTCACTCTTTTTGATTTCTGCCAGAACTGCCTTGAGTCGTTCCTCAAATTCACCTCTGTACTTAGCGCCTGCAACCAGTGAGCCTAAATCAAGTGAGAAAATTTTTCTGTCTTTAAGGCTGTCCGGAACATCTCCGGCAACAATTCTCAGTGCCAGACCTTCAGCAATCGCTGTTTTACCAACACCCGGTTCACCGATAAGCACCGGATTATTCTTGGTTTTTCTTGAAAGAATTCTTATAACATTTCTGATTTCACTGTCTCTTCCAATTACCGGATCCAGCTTATTGTTTCGTGCAAGTTCTACAAGCTCCTGACCGTATTTTGACAGCACATCATAGGTTTCCTCAGGATTCTGATTTGTAACCTTTGCATTTCCTCGTACATTCATCAGTACCTGTAAAAATTTATTTTTATCAATTGAAAATACCTTGAAAATTTCTTTCAGCTTCTGAGTAGGGCTATCAATAACTGCCAGAAAAATATGTTCAACAGAAACATATTCATCCTTCATATTCTGTGCCTGCTTTTCCGCATCAACAAGAATTCTGTCAGCAGCAGAGGAAATATAAACTGTTCCGCTTTGTCTTCCGCTTCCGGTTACCTTAGGCATTCCTGAAATTACTGAAAGGACAGAATTACTGATAGACTGCGTTTCTACATTCATTTTTGTCATCAGCTGCGGAATAAGACCGTTTTCCTGATTCAGAAGAGCATATACAAGATGCTCAGGCTCAATAGCATTATTCTGATATTCAATAGCCGTATCCTGTGCAGCCTGAACTGCCTCAAGAGATTTCTGAGTGAATTTTTGTGCATTCATAGTTTGTCCTCCTTAAATTATCATCATATTTTTTATATTTTCATTATAGATGTTTTCCATTTTTTTAACTGCCAATTCCGGAAAATCCAGATTATCAAAGAAAATTTTAATTTCCGAATCCAGCAGCCGTATATATTCACCGATTGCTCTGCCGAGTTTTTCAGCTTCTATTTTAACGGTATTATCCGGAAATTTAAGATGCCGTATAAATTTTCCACTTGAATATTCATATTCAACACCGCCTTCAAAATACCTTCCTATATATTCCTTTTCCATTGAATACCATATTTGAAAGAAAGAATTCAGAGCTTCAATAAGCTGACTGCTCTGAGTACGGAACGAAACAGACAAAAAACCAAATGTACTGTTTTCAATTTCTTTCAAAAGCTCAACACGATATCTGATCGTAGGCTTATACTTGAATCTCAGCGGACTGCGTATGGACAACATGGCGTCCGACGCCTGTCCCTGAACCTGAAAATTATTATCCATCATAGTCCGGACGCAGTCAAAAATATTTTTTATCCGCCGTTCAGGAGTAATATACGAAACATGCTCCGCCAGAATCTGATTTATAAGATTCGACCGGCTTGTATTCATCTGATATGCCAGATTATCAATAGCTTCTATAACATCATCTGCCAGCACCAGACTATAAACGCTCTTTTTCAATTTTGTCCCCTCCTTTTATTAATATTATAGCACTGTTTATATAACTTGTCAACGGTTTTATATAATTTTCTTTTCGAATTATTTTTTCCGAAGAAAATCCCGGAAATATCCGGGATAATACATAAATATTTATTTGATAAGTTTAGTAAAGCTTTCCTGAAGTTTATTTTCTAAAGCCGATGCTTCTTCCTGAGAGTTTCCGGTTGTTGTATAATAAGCTTTTATTTTCGGCTCTGTACCGGATGGTCTGATAATAACACCGGCACCGTCTGTAAGTCTGAACGCAAGAACATCTGACTTAGGAAGTTCAATTGTCTTCTTCTCACCAGTTTCAATATTTAGAGAAACACTCTCAAGGTAATCATCAAAACCTATAACCTTAAGACCAGCAATCTCAGCCGGAGGATTTTCACGAAGTCCTCCCATAATACTGCTCATCTTTTCCATTCCTGCTTCGCCTTCAAAAGTAAAGCTCTGCTGAGAATGTGCAAAAACTCCATAAGTTTTATACATATTTTCACGTGCCTGTAAAAGTGAAATGCCCTTAGTTCTGTAAAAAGCTGCCATTTCACAGATAAGCATTGACGCTACAACTGCATCCTTATCTCTTACATAGCTTCCCGCAAGATAGCCATAGCTTTCCTCGTATCCGAAAATAAATCTGTCAGCTTCATTATTCCTTTCAAGAATACCGATCTGCTCACCGATAAACTTAAATCCTGTAAGTACTTCAATTACTTCAACATTATACCTTGCAGCAATTTTCTTTACAATATCCGTTGTAACAATAGTTTTTACCGTAACAGGATTTTTCGGCATTGTACCCTGTCTTGTTCTTTCACTGCATATATATTCAAGCAGCATAGCTCCTACTTCATTTCCTGAGAAAAGAACATATCCGCCTTTTTCGTCCGGCACCGCAATTCCCACACGATCACAGTCAGGATCAGTAGCCAGAAGAAGATCCGGCTTTACCTTATCGCAAAGCTTAAGTCCCAGTTCAAGAGCTTCTCTGATTTCCGGATTCGGATAAGGACATGTCGTAAAATTACCGTCAGGCATTTCCTGTTCCGGAACAACAGTAACATCTTTAACTCCGATTGTACTAAGTATATGTCTTACAGGCTTGTTTCCAGTACCGTTAA
>NZ_JBJFHN010000078.1:0-44970 GCF_051893655.1 Porcipelethomonas sp.
GCTGCCTTTTTCGTTTTCAGCATTTTCACCTCTCCAGAAACTTTCAAAAATGTGGGGCAGTTCGTTTGTGGAAAGGGTACAGCCGCTGTTTCTGACAGTAATAAGCAAACTGCCGTCCTCTTCAGAAAATTGCAGCCTTATGCTTTTTCCGTCACCATATTTAATCGCATTTTCTATTACATTCTGCAAAACCTCAACACTTCGCTCAAGGTCGCCGAACAATATACAGTCCGTATAGTTTTCAACGTTAAAATATGTCTTTATCAGCGAAAGCTTTTCGCTGTAATATGCGTTGATTTTACTGATAAGTTCTGATAAATAAAACTCATCATTGCTGACATCAAGACATAGAAAATCCTCCCTTGATGCAGTAATGATCTGTGAAACATAGCTTTCTATCTCATCAGCTTTGATATTGATGCTTTCAGCAATTTCAATCTGTTTCTCTCTGTCATCATATAGTCCCTTTGAAAGTGCCTTTGCATAAAGCTTTATGGCGGACAGCGGCGTTTTAATATCATGTGACAGGGATAAAAGCAGCATTTTCTTATCTCGCTGCAAATCAAGTTCACGCTGCTTCTGCTGTTCCATATTTTCACGAAGCAGGTCAACTCCCCAGATAAAATTGCCAAAAAAGCGGCTTTTATTTTCTTTTATCGGAGGCGTAAGATTACCTTTTGACAGTTCGTAAGGAACATTTGTCAGCTTTTCAAAAGGTGACAGAATCTTTATTCGTATAAATATCAGAACTCCTGTAATTACTGCAGACATAATACCCAGAATTATATTTACCATAAGTATCACGCCGTTTTTATCAGGCTTTCTATCCGCTCTGTAGTCGAAACGATAAAGCTCATCGTTTATTTCACGTACTACATAATTACTGTCGGTATCATAAAATCTGTTGCTGTATTTTTCAATATGCGTGACGTATTCGCAGTCTGACATGTCCATACTGTCAAAGCCGTTCTGTTCAATTTCAAATGCAAGTCTGTTTATCTCCACACGATAGGGTCTGCCGCAGTTTGTATGATCCAAAGAGGTAAGTAACAGATTGGCTCCCGCAAAAATCAGTATTATCGTTGCAATTACAGCAGCAAATATCTTGTTAAACGCTTTCATATTTGTAGCCTATGCCCCACACAGTCAGAATTTTTCGTGGATTTTTCGGATCATCTTCAATTTTCTTACGAAGCCATTTGATATGTACTGTTAGGGTCTGCTGTTCCGAAAAGCTGTCACTGCCCCAGATCTGATTGAAAATATATTCCTTGCTCAGAACCCTGCCCTTGTTTTCCACAAGAAGCACAAGCAGGTCGAATTCCTTTGAGGTCATGTCAAGGAGCATATCCTTTTTATACACCCTGCGGGTGATTTTATTTATGCGGATATCGCCGTCGATAAATTCGTCAACAGCATATCGTCGCTTGAAAATGCCGCCTATCTTTGCAAGCATGATGTCAATGTCATATGGCTTTTCAATGTAATCGTCCGCACCAAGAACAAGTCCGTTCAGCTTGTCCTCCTTTTCAGTTTTTGCACTTACAATAAGAATAGGTGTGTTGCTTTCCTCACGTATCTTTCTGCACACCGCAAAGCCGCCAATACCCGGCAGCATAATATCCAGTACAATAAGCCTTGCGCCGTACTTTTCATACAGCGACAAGGCTTTTTCACCGCTTTCCGCAACAGATACTGTATAATTTTCCGCACGGAGAAAATCACACAGTAATCCGCTCAGTTCCTTGTTGTCTTCCACGATCAGAATATCGGTCATAACAGATCCTTTCCAAGATGTGACCGCTGATAATACTTACCACCCAAGTTCCAGCAGCCAGTTGTTCAGCGCCCGTTCACGCTCTCTTATCTGAGAGCCATTTTCATACTTATCTAAATTATACTCTCCTTTTATGTTTCCGTCAACTATGTAAAGCACTCTTGTACATTTGGCCGCAACCTTTACGTCGTGGGTAACAAGCATAATCGTTGTACCCTCACTGTTGAGCTTTGCAATCTCCTCCATTACCTCATCGGAGGAAGTGCGGTTTAATGCTCCCGTCGGCTCATCTGCGAAGATTATCTTTGGTCGGTTTATCATGCTGCGGCAGATGCAGGCACGCTGAAGCTGTCCGCCGGAGACTTCATTGATGTCATTGTCGGCAATGTCGATAATGCCTAGTTTGCGCATAAGCTCCTGACCATGCTGTGCTGTTTCCCTGCGGCTCTCCGTATTCTTTTTCGACTGGCAGGCAGGAAGAATAATATTGTCCAGTACGGTCAGATTTTTCAGCATATACATCTGCTGAAAGATAAATCCCATTTCGTCAAGCCGGAGACTTGCAAGTTCCTTTTCATTCATTCCGGCAATGTTTTTTCCGCAGAAGTCCACTTCGCCGGCAGTAATACTGTCCATTCCAGAAACTGCATAGAGCAGCGTAGACTTGCCTGAACCCGAAGGTCCCATTATGGCGACCATTTCCCCCTCCGAAACGGTGAAATTTATATTTTTCAGAATGTTATTCTGTCGCTTGTTTACTATATATGTTTTGCAAAGATCCTTTACTTCAAGAATTTTTTCCATTTTGTTTCCTCCTATTCAATGTTGGAAATATCCGATGATTTTATTGTTTTTGTATACAGTGCAGTAAAGAATGTACCAAGAAGTATTGCCGCTGTTATAAAAACTGGATATATCACAAATATCTCTAAAGGTCTGATTTCATATTCTACTCCGTTAATGGCGCCCATCATTGAAAATACAGGGTCTATACAGAGTTTCGTCAAAGGTATATTTACCAGCAGAGAAATTACAGCAGCTATAATGCCTGCAACTGCAAACCTGAGTATATGTATCATAATAACTGAACGGCTTTTTATTCCCGTAGCTTTCATAAGTGCAATTTCAGATTTTTCCTTTGTGATGAACGAGCGTTCCATAAGTATGCCTATCATTGCGGTGATTATAAGGGATAAAACAAGCACCATATTTTTTACGTTACTTACAATATCCGCAGCACCTGTTGAATCTTTTACAAATTCCTCAGTATTGAATACCTTTTCTGTATCAAAAATCTCTTTTAGCTTTTCTTTCCTTATTTCTATTTCAGCCTTGTCAGGATTGTCGTCAAAATCTATCTGGAAAGAAAATGCGCTTGAAATCTCATAATCAGGTATGCTTACACTTTCGTGAAGTCTGCCGCTTTCGCCTAACTGACACATACTTTGAAAAAATGCGGTTACAATATATGTTTTCTCCTCTCCGTCAATACCTATTTGAACTTCATCACCGATCTCTGCACCAAGCTTTTCGGCAAGCTGTTTTGTAAGTGCAATTTCATTTTCGTATTTTGGCGCAGTACCTTCGCTGTATGTATAATCACTTGCCTTTGTACTTTTGCATTGCTGAAAAGTAGTATTAACTTTTTTATTGCCTTTAGTAACCGGCAGTATAAACATCCGTTCGATCGTAACTTCTCCCGGCATATTATTTTCCGCAAGGATAGTTTCTATATCGTCAAATACTTCCTCAAAGGTTTTGCTTTTACCTATTACCTCAATGATACGTGAGGTGTTTGTATAATACAGATCACTTTTCTGTGTTCCGAAAAGGAACAGAAGCTTTTCACTGTTTAAGGTGTTGGCTGTGTTTGCAAGAATCATTACAAGCAGCATACATATTGTAAATACAACAGTAATTACAGAAAACTGTTTCGGACTGCTTACAACATCATTAACAGCCATAAATACCGTAGAATTCAATCTGCTTTTTCCAAGATTCAGAAAATTTTTTCTTGAAAACCTTTCACCAGTCTGACCGTTTCTTACTGCATCAATGGGTGAAAGTTTTTTAATTTTTCTTGTACAGTTCCAGCAGAAAAGCATTATTACAAACACAACAGCAATGGCGCATAATATGCCTGTAAGCATGGAATTATCGTTACTTAAAACCATATTCTCACTTACATCTGAAAGCAGCATCTTTCCGAAAGGAATATTTGCAAAATATCCGATAAATGCTCCGACTACAGAAATGCTAAAATATTTCACAAGATAAAGCATGCGTATGTAATCATTTCGTATGCCCAGTGCTTTCATTACTCCTATTTCTCTGAATTCTTCGCTGATAGTAAAATTAATTGTAAATTTAAGCACCACAAAAGATACAAGTATAAGACATACACTTACAATAAGCAAAAGTCCTGCAACGATCATATTCATTACATAAGTCATTTTTATTGTGGACTTTGTTCCGCTGAAAAGAATATTTTCGGCATTAGCCATAGTTTTTTCCAGAGAGGAAATATCGCTTGAATTTACATAATATGCTTCTCCAAAAAGACCTTCGCTGATATTTTCATAAGAATAAAGCTTGCGGTAATCTTTATCATTAAGAATGCAGCGAGGGTTGCTCATCATATCACTGCCAAGAAAAGCATCCTTTGCAATTCCTGCATATTCAAGGTCAAGCGTGGTATTTCCAAAACTGATACAAATTTTATCCCCCACTTCTTTTGAAATATCCTTGGCAAGGGGCCCCGATAAATATACTTTGCCTTCCGGAACATTTTTTATTACGTTATCCTTGCTGTCAAAATAATTGAGTTTTGCTTCGCTAATTGACATAATAATTGCCATATTTGAAAAATCAGAAATTTTTTCTCCTTTTTCATCGGTAAAATTATCCGAATAACCGCAAAGAAATTTTTCACTCTTAATTTCTGAAACAGACTTTTCTTCTTCCAGAACAGACTTAATGTTATTAGTTTCATCTGTGCTGTTTGCAATTATATAATAATCCGTCATACCAGCTTTTTCAAAATAATTATCCAGTCCGCTTACAACAGTGATAATATTATTCACACTGCTTGCCATGAACATCGCCGCCATAGTAATAAAAATCAACAGAATGACATTCATGGTCTTTTTTCGTTTAAGGTCTTTTTTGAGTATTCGCAGATACATTTTTATACCCCTTTCATTGTTGTAATTCCATTGTAGCATTAAAATTATTAAATAATCCTTAAATCTGATCTCAGGGAAAAGGAATGTAAAAACTGTAAGATGTTATTCCAATCCAGGGAGAAACTCTGTGACAATGAACTTTTGAAGTGTGATTATGCATATAAAAAAGGAGGTTTTGTAAAAAACCTCCTTTCAGCATCAAGAACTACTGCTCATATTATATAGAAAATCAAAACTTCCGGGTTCAGTTTTCAGGCAGACTTCTAATACTCCGGCGAATATTTTCAGCTTGTTTTTCATGCTTACACTGTCCTCAGGAAAACTGTTGTCATCCAATAAAAAAGTCAGGACAGCCACAATAATTTCAGCACTTTCTTTGGGCGTATCAGTTTTTATAGAACCTTCCTTGATGCCCTGCTGTAAAAGTTCAGTAAGTATAGGAGATACCTCCTGTATTGCAAAATATTTCATTTTATTATGAAGCAGTATATCATTATTCAGATGAAGGGTTACAATCAGATTTTTTTCATTGTCCTTAAAATCTTTTTTTATTATACTTTGAAATAGTTTCTGGATTTTTTCAAGAGCCGGTACTTCCGACTGGGATTTGACACTTTCAATATATTCATGAACAGCCCGTCTGTAACTGCGTTCAATGACTGCATAAAGAATTTCATCCTTGCTTTTAAAGTAATAATATATACTGCCTTTTCCGATTCCGGCTTTTTTCGCAATAGTATTAACGGATATGTCCTTGTATGGTACAGAAGACATCAGCTGTTCCATTGCGTCAAAAATTAATTCCTTTTTATCACTTTTCATAGGATACACACTACCTCTGCGTACTTTTTTTCAATTATATCACAAACTTGCACCTTTGACAATAAAAATTTTTTCAAATACTTGACCGCCGGTCGAATTTATGTTAAAATTATTATAAACCAATTTCGACCGTTGGTCGAAAAAACAGAAGGAGCGGTCAGATGAAATCATTATTAGTCGCAGCCGGAATTGCCGGAGGTATTGCCGCAGCAGGTTGTGCAGCAGCAGTCGGGGCAGCAACGCTGTTTAAACGTGTTATACCCAGACAGGATGAAGTCAGAGTAGATCTGAACGAAATGGCAGATATGGCAAAGTGGGAGGAATATAAAAAAATCATTCACCCAAATAAAGAATGGCTTATGCAGAGAAATATGGAGGAAGTAACAATCAGATCCAGAGATGGCCTGACCTTGCATGGATATTATTTTGCATCAGACAATCCGACGGATAAGCTTGTTATAGCATTTCACGGCTATACCAGCTGCGGACTGAATGACTGCTCATCCATATCGGCTTTTTTATTAAAACAGGGCTTTGATTGTCTTATAGTAGATAATCGTTCCCACGGCAAAAGCGATGGAAAATATATCGGTTTCGGAATACTTGACCGGTATGACTGTATGTCATGGATAAAATATGTAAATAATCGGTTTGAAGGAAAAAAACAGATTTTGCTTTTTGGAATTTCAATGGGTGGAGCAACTGTCCTTATGGCTTCCGGATTTCCTGATCTGCCTGATAACGTAAAAGCAGTTATTGCAGACTGTGCTTTCACTTCTCCATATGATGTATTTGCACATATTTTAAAAAGAGACTATAAAATGCTGCCGTTTCCGGTAATGAATATAAATGACGCTTTATGCCGCAGAAAGGCAGGCTATGGATTTAAGGATTATTCTACGCTTACTGCCATGCAGACTAATAAATGCCCGACGCTGTTTATTCATGGAAAGGATGATAATTTTGTTCCTACATGGATGAGCGAAAAGAATTATGAAGTGTGTGCAGCACCTAAAGAGCTGCTGATTGTGGAAAATGCTGGACATGCGGCAAGTTATTATGAGAACGTTCCTCTGTACGAAAAAAAGGTATCGGAATTTTTAGGCAAATATATGTCAGAATGATGTTGATCGAAAGGAAATCCATATGAAAGAATTTACTGTTAATGGTGCAAGTTTAAAATGCTATCCCCTTACAGCAGCACAGAGAATGCATAATTATACTATCAAGTATTGTCCCTGCCATCAGGTACTGAACATAGGAACAGGTCTGTATGTTCAGCAGGATGTGGACTTTAAGCTTCTGAAAGAGGCAATTTATCAGGCATATGAACGGTTTGACTCAATGCGTCTGCGTTTTATCAAAGATGAAGACGGCACTGTTTATCAGTATGTTATGCCGTTTGAAGAAAGAGAAATTGGTTTCTGTGATTTTTCAAAGTGGAATGAAGAAACTGCACATAATGAAATGAGGAAATGGACAGCAGAACCTTTTGAACGTTACAATTCGCCTATGAATAAAGTGGTTATGGTAAAGCTTCCGGGAGGATATAACGGTATTTATCTTAAGGTTGATCACATGACAATGGATTCCAGTTCCATTATTGCTTTTGACCGTGATGTGCTGGAGCTTTATTGTGCAAAAAAATACGGTACTGAAATGCCTAAACCGACTCAGTCATACATAAAGGCAGTAGAACGGGATCTGACTTATGAAGCAGATTCGGATGCACGTAAGAGAGACGAAGAGTTCTGGATGAATGAACTGTCCAGAGATGAACCTATGTATACTGACTTTACCGGAATGGGCAGACTTCTTACTCAGCGCAGGGAAAACGGAAATCCGAATCAAAGAAGTGCAGTAATAACATCAAAAAGTCTTGAAGCGGCAATTTCCGTATATCACCTTGAAGCGGAGCCGTCTGAACGACTGATGAAATTCTGCCTTGATAATAATGTGCCTATGGCAAGCCTTTTGCTTATGGGACTGAGGACAGTTCTGTCACAGTTCAACAACAATGAAAAGGATGTATCAGTAAAGACCAATGTTGCCAGACGAGGTACTTTGCTGGAAAAACGTTCAGGAGGTACACGAATACATTTCTTCCCTTTGCGTACTATTTTAGAGCCTGAAATGACTTTCCTTGACGGAATACGTGTTATCCAGACTGAACAGAACCGAATTTTCCGTCATGCAAATTTTGATCCTATAGAGCTTACCATGCGCCGTTCAAAGCACTGGAAGCTTGCTCCCGGTGCAAGCTATGAAAGTATAAGCCTTACATATCAGCCGCTGACGCTAAGACAAAGAGATACCACTCTTCCGGATATAGACTATAAAAGCTACTGGTATTCAAACGGTGTTGCCGCACAGCCTCTTTATCTTACAGTTATGCATCGTGTGGAGGATAACGGACTGAATTTCAATTTTGAATATAAAAAGGATGTCGTTACCGCACAGGAAATGGAGTGTCTTTATTATTACCTTTGCCGTGTTCTGTTCCGTGGAATTGAAGATAAGGACCGTACAATAGGTGAAATTCTTGAAATGATTTAAAGGAGAATCTGAAATGTTTGAACAGTTAAAAGAGCTTATCTGCAATTATGTTGACGTGAATCCGGATGATATTACTCCGGAATCAAGATTTATTGAGGATCTGGGCTTTAATTCATTTGATTTTATGAGCCTTTTGGGAGAGGTTGAAGAAACAATGAATGTTCAGGTCGATGATCAGGAGATAATTAATCTTCATACAGTGGAAGAAGCGGTTAAATATCTGGAATCAATCAGGAAGTGAGGGACAGCTAATGGATAAAAGCTCAGTTAAAACTCTGCTGGATTTAATAAAACAGTCAAGTAATGAATATAATGATAAAATATTTTTAAAAGAGAAAAACGGAAAGGAAATTAATGAAAAATCATTTTCCTGCTTTTATGAAGACAGTCTTCGTGTATGTGCATTTCTGAACGGAATCTCAAATGACGGAAAGCTTCATGCAGCAGTTATCGGTCCCACAAGCTATGCTTATCTTGTAAGCTATTTTGGTACGGTAATTGGAGGCAATGTAATTGTTCCCCTTGATGCTCAGCTTGCCTGTGATGATATATGCGAACTGCTTAACAGGTCTGATTCGTCTGTATTTTTCTATGATTATCGTTATGAACCAATGCTTCCTGTAATCAGAGCTTCATGTCCCGGAGTAAATACGTTTATATCTTTGCAGCAGACTGAAACCTGCGAAAATTCAATTTCCTCTATACTTGAGAATTTTTCACCTGAGGAAATTCCGCCGGTTTCACCGGAATCACTGGCAGCAATTGTATACACTTCCGGTACTACCGGAAAAAGCAAAGGTGTTATGCTGTCACATGGAAATCTTATTGATAACACTATGTGTCAGGATAATGAAAGCTCTCCGGAGGATACTCTTCTTACCGTTTTGCCTGTTCACCATGTTTACTGCTTTACGTGTGATATTCTGCTGTCCCTCAGGTATGGCGCAACAGTATGCGTAAATGATTCAATGATGCGTATTTCTCAGAATCTTAAACTGTTTCAGCCGACTCTTATACTGCTTGTTCCAATGATTGCGGAAACTATTTATAAACAGATCATGGCGGCGGCAAATGCCAAAAAGGATATACCGCCTGCGGCTATTGCAAAGGCAGTATTCGGCGGAAGACTTAAAGGAATTTACAGCGGAGGTGCTTATCTAAGCCCGGAACTTATTAAGGAATATAAGGCTTTTGGAATCCCAATGGCTCAGGGATACGGCATGACAGAGTGTTCACCGAGAATTTCTACCGGCACTCTTGACAGTGAAAGCTGCGGAGATGTAGGTGCAATTGTAAACGGATGTGAAGTTAAAATTCAGGATGGAGAAATAATGGTAAAAAGTCCGTCGGTTATGATGGGGTATTACAAGGACACTGAAGCTACATCAGAAGCTCTGACAGAGGACGGATGGCTTCATACCGGAGATTTAGGTTATGTTGATGAACAGCGCCGTATTTTCATTACTGGACGAAAGAAAAATCTTATTATTTTAAGCAATGGGGAAAATGTATCTCCTGAGGAGCTTGAAAATAGATTTGCATTAGTAAATATGGTATCTGAGGTACTTGTATATGCCGAGGACGGAGTTATTACAGCAGAAATATATCCGAATAATGATATATGTGCTGAAATGAATACAGAAGAAATCGGTAAAGAGCTTAATGATGAAATTCAGCGTATCAATCAGACTTTGCCGTCTTCCAAAACTATCCGCAGACTGCGTATACGTGATAAGGAATTTGAAAAGACTACATCTAAGAAAATAATTCGCCGACAGTCAGACAAAGGTGTTATTGTTTAAGAAAGGACTTTTATATTATGACTTATGAAGAAGTTTTTAGTAAATCAAAAGAGATTATAATGAACAGTGATGTAAGCGGCATTGACAGCAATCTTGCTATTGAAATTGATATTGTCGGAGAAGGCAGCGGTGCGTTTTATATTGAACTGAAAAATGGTGTTTTGTCTGTTGAACCGTATGAATATTATGACAGGGACTGTAAATTTATAGTAACTGCTGAAAATTTTTTAAAGCTTGCAGATGGCTCTCTTGATTCAGTTTCTGCATTTATGACAGGCAAACTTAAGGTTGAGGGAAATATGGAAAAAGCTTTGGAATTCAAAAAAATTGCTGATTCTGTTAAGAATAATAAGAATAAGAAAAAAAGAAGAAAAGCTTAACTGACAAGAAAGCCGAATTGAGTTGCCGGACAATTTAACTGTCCGGCAGCTTTTTTATAATCTGATTGTAATATTGTCTTGAAAAGTCAGGGCTTATTTGATATAATTAATTTATCAATTCACAAGGAGCATGAAATTAATGAAAAGACATAAGAAGCATTTTATTATGCTGATCGCAGCGGCGTTGCTTTGTACTTTTGTACTTGCGGCTCTGACCGGATGTTCTTCCAAAGAAAATGAAGATTTTATTGTAGGATTTGACGCTGAGTTCCCTCCATATGGTTATAAGGATGAAAGCGGAGAATATGTAGGGTTCGACTTAGACCTTGCAGAAGAGGTTTGTAACCGCAGAGGCTGGAATCTGAAAAAACAGCCTATTGACTGGAATTCAAAAGACATGGAACTTAAAACCGGTTCTATTGACTGTATCTGGAATGGTTTTACCATGAACGGAAGAGAAGATAAATATACATGGAGTACACCATACATAGACAATTCTCAGGTTGTTATTGTGAAAACTGATTCAGGAATTGAAAAACTGGAAGATCTGTCCGGAAAGATAGTTGCCGTCCAGACAGACAGTTCCGCACTTGCGGCACTTACTGGTGATGATGCTTCTGAGGAGAATGTAAAGCTTTGCCAGTCATTTGCAGAACTTCAGCAGGTAAGCGATTATAACAGTGCTTTTTTGAATCTTGAGTCAGGTGCGGTAGATGCTATTTGCATGGATATCGGCGTAGCAGCTTATGAAATAGAATCAAGGGGAGGCGGATTTAACGTTCTTGATGAACATATTTCATCTGAAGAATATGGTATTGGATTTTTAAAAGGAAATACTGAGCTTCGTGATATGGTTCAGGAAACTCTGATACAGATGCTTGAGGACGGTACATTTAATGAGATTGCGCAGAAGTGGAATCTTCAGTCAAGTGTCTGTCTTTCTGCTGAAGATGAGGTTATGGATAATGACGCAGATTATAACAATGAATCACTGGCAATGAAAATCTGGAGTATAACAAAACAGATTTCTGTCGGATTTTTATCTACACTTGCAATTTTTGTTCTGACGCTTATTTTTTCGCTGCCGCTGGGACTTCTTATTGCAGCAGGAAGAATGTCAAAATTTGCACCTCTCAGATGGATTGTTAAACTGTACATATCCGTTGTGAGAGGAACTCCGCTGATGCTTCAGCTGCTTGTAGTATTTTTCGGGCCACATTTTATTCTGGGAATAAATACTCCTCCGGGATATCGCTTTTATGCAGTGATTATAGGATTTACACTTAATTATGCCGCATACTTTGCTGAAATTTACCGTTCGGGAATTCAGGCAGTTAATAAAGGTCAATATGAAGCATGCACAGTTTTGGGATACAGCAGAATGCAGCAGTTTTTCAAAATAGTGTTCCCCCAGATGGTAAAAAATATTATTCCGTCTGTAACAAATGAAGTTATTACCCTCGTAAAGGATACTTCACTGGCATTTGCTTTGTCTTATACAGAAATGTTTACTCTGGCAAAACAGGTTGCTGCTGCTGAAGCAACAATAATTCCATTATTTGTGGCAGGAGTTTTCTATTACATCTTTAACTTTATTGTTGCATTTATTATGGAAAAAATTGAAAAGAAAATGAATTATTTCAGATAAAGGGGGAATAAACATGAATTTACTTGAAGTCACAAACTTAAAAAAGAGCTTTGGAGAACTGGAAGTACTTAAGAATATAAGTTTTTCAGTGTCAGAAAGCGAAGTTATTTCAATAATCGGTCCTTCCGGTTCCGGAAAATCAACATTGCTGCGCTGTCTGACTATGCTGGAAACAATTGACGGCGGAAGCATGACTTACTGCGGTGAGCAGGCAGTAAATGACGAAAGCGGTGTGCCGGTATATGCTGATAAGGCGGTGCTTAAAAGAATACGCAGTTATTTCGGACTGGTTTTCCAGAACTTTAATCTTTTTCCTCATTATTCTGTTATGAAAAATATAACTGATGCTCCTGTTCATGTACAGAAAAGGAATAAGGAAGAGGTATATAATGAGGCAAAAATTCTTCTGAAAAAAATGGGGCTGGAAGATAAAGGGGACTGCTATCCATATCAGCTTTCAGGAGGACAGCAACAGCGTGTTGCTATTGCGAGAGCTCTTGCAATGAAACCCAGAATGCTTTTTTTTGATGAGCCGACATCTGCACTTGATCCGGAACTTACAGCAGAAATACTTAAGGTTTTACGGGAACTGGCAGCAGAAAAAATGACAATGGTTATAGTAACACATGAAATTGATTTTGCAAAAAGTGTGTCTGAACAGGTTATTTTTATGGATGGCGGTTTAATAGTTGAAAAGGGAAAACCAGAGGACGTTATTGATAATCCGTCTAATGACAGAACAAAAGCTTTTTTGAAAAAGATGATTGAAAAATAAAGAGAATTAAATTTGGAATATTTAAAGAATTTATGGTTCAGAATATTGTAAATTATAAAAAGGAGAATTAAAGAAATGTGTACAAGTATAGCTATGAAGACCAGGGATTTTTACTTTGGCCGTAATATGGATCTGGATTATGGTTTCGGAGAACATGTTGTTATAACTCCGAGAAATTATCCTTTTGAATTCAGAAAGGCAGGTATGCTGAAACATCATTATGCGATGATCGGTATGGCATCAGTTGCGGATAATTATCCGTTGTATGCAGAGGCTGTAAATGAGAAGGGACTTTGCATGGCAGGACTTAATTTCCCTGAAAACGCATATTATCCTCATGAAGAAAACTGCAGTAAACAAAATGTATCACCCTTTGAACTGATACCATGGCTGTTAGGAAAATGTGCTTGTGTGGAAGAAGTCAGAAAGCTTCTTGCTATTACTCATGTAATTGCAATACCATTTAGTGAAAAATTACCGCTGGCTACTCTTCACTGGCATATTGCCGATAAAAATGAATCTATTGTTCTTGAAGTCACAAAGAGCGGAATGCATATTTATGATAATCCTGTCCATGTAATGACAAATGATCCGACGTTTGATTTTCACATGACTAATCTCAGCCAGTACCTGAATCTTAATGTAGAGCTTCAGGAAAATTGTTTTTATAAATCAGCCGGAGTAAAGCCTTTCGGAAAAGGTCTGGGAAGTTTTGGCCTTCCGGGAGACTTCTCGTCAGCATCCCGTTTTGTAAAATCGGCTTATCTGCTCCTCAATTCAAACTGTAAGGATGATGAGGACAGCAGCGTTTCTCAGTTCTTTCATCTTCTGGATTCTGTGGCAGTTGTAAACGGCAGTATTATTACCAGTCCGGACAAATGTTACCTGACAACTTATTCATGCTGTGCAAATGCCGATAAGGGGATTTACTATTATAAAACTTATGATAACAATCAGCTGACTGCTGTAAATATGAATCATGAAAATCTGGATTCTGATTGTCTGAAAGAATTTGCAATGGTTAAATCTCAGCAGGTGTCGTGGGAAAACTGATTTGACATCTGTTATCTTTTTCAAAATACTTTTTAGATAAGCTGAAACCCCCGGTTTTCTGACCGGGGGTTATATATTAAAAAATTACTTTTTTTATCATACTTCGCTTCTGATTTTACAGAATTCCGTAAAATAATGGTCAATATACACTTTCATACCTTTATAAAATGTCTCATCATAGGGAATGAACAGATACGCCTCGTCCTGAAATTCCTCGGAATTGTAGCGTTCCTCACCGAAATATCGCAGGGCATAGTCATCTACATCTGCCGGATAGCACGGACCGTCATCATGGGAATGGTCATAATAGTACGCTGCAAACTGTCTGCCAGTTTCATTGAAGATCGTACGGTACAGCATTCCGGAAAATTCATCCCGGATAAGTTCCCGGAGATCCACTCTGCCATCCTTTGACCTGACAGAATTCACAGCATCTTCGAAATCTTCCAGAAACTGATCACTCATGAGATCATGCTCAATGCACCAGCGCAGGTAAATTGCCATGTGATTATATCCCGTGATCTCGTCCAGAGGCAAATTTTTTTCTCGTATGGAGCCTGCATGCCAGTCCTCACAGTCCATAATGTCCGTACATACATTACAGCGTCGGATATCCAGAACATGTCCCACAGCTCCAGCCATGAGATCCAGAAGAGGGTCTGTGCCGTATTTAATCTTAAATGACATTTCCTCAGCATAAATAGGGAATACCTGATAGAAGTTTACCTGTTCTCCATCAGGAAGCTCGCACACGCAAGCGTCTTCTGCATAGGCACCAGGACTGAGCAGCAGGGCTGCACACAGTTTAGTATTTTCCGCAAATGGTTTCTGATTGTCAATGGAATGCCCCCAGCCTAACCAGGTTTCGCATTCGATGGGTAACCGTGCCAGACTTTTCAGCAGACGAATCACCCAATAATCTTTTTCATCCTCGCTGTCCAGTTTCCAGTCAGGCGGCAGGCAGATGAGCATTTCTGCCCGTTCCAGTCCCTCTTCTGCCAGTTCTTCAGGTACATCCATACGGTGTGCACCCATGCCCTGAGTTACAAGAGTGATCCAGTTCCTTTCTGGCGTAGGTGGTATGATACAGATATCCACATGGATATCCGGGGAAAAAATCTCGTGGAATACTTGTGTATATTCTCCGAAATATTGTTCGATATGGTTGTCTAATGCGTCCAGTTCTTCTTCAGTGTACGTTTCCGGCGCAAATTCTTGTTCTTGTTCCATATGATGTCATCTCCTTATGTAATAAAAGTTGCTCGTGCTTGCTTTTTTATAAAAAATGTCTTGACAAATGCGGTAAAATGCATTATAATAATAAAATGTATCAATATGACTGGAAAAATTTCTTGACAGAATAGTATAACACATAATCAGCTGGTATGTCAAGAGACTTTTAGAAAAAGCGGAAATTAATTTACGTGTGCAGTCAGACGACTGCAAAAGGAAGTTATTCCGCCGGTAAAAAATAAGGAGGTCTTAAGCCTATGGTGAATGTCAAGCCGCAGCAGCTTGGAAAGAATGTCAGAATGAGCTTTGGAAAAATTAATGAAGCTCTTGAAATTCCGAATCTTATCGAGGTGCAGAAAAATTCCTATCAGTGGTTTAAGGATGAGGGACTCAAAGAGGTTTTCCGTGATGTTTCCGCAATAACCGATTATAACGGAAATCTCGTTTTGAATTTTGTCGATTATAAAATTGATGATACCCCGAAATATTCCATTGAAGAGTGCAAGGAAAGAGATGTTACCTATGCCGCTCCGCTGAGAGTTACAGCAACTCTATGGAACAAGGAAACGGGTGATGTAAAGGAAAGCGAAATCTTCATGGGTGATTTCCCGCTTATGACTGAAAGCGGAACCTTTATTATCAACGGTGCAGAGCGTGTTATTGTTTCACAGCTTGTACGTTCTCCGGGTGTTTATTACTCATTTGAAAAGGATAAGACAGGTAAGGACTTGTTTAAGGCTACAGTTATTCCTAACAGAGGTGCATGGCTTGAGTATGAAATGGATTCAAGCGATGTTGTTTATGTAAGAATAGACAAGAACAGAAAAATTCCGCTGACAACTTTTATAAGAGCTATCGGTGTGGGATCTGATGAAGAAATTTTCGACCTTTTCGGTCAGGATGACAGACTGGCTCAGACAATTCTTCAGAAGGACGGTACTAAAAACAATTCTGACGCTCTTATTGACGTATATAAAAAGCTCAGACCTGGCGAACCGCCGACAGTAGAAAGTGCGGTCGCACATCTTAATAATCTTTTCTTTGACGCTAAAAGATATGACCTTGCAAGATTCGGACGCTATAAATTCAACAAAAAGCTTGGCATAGGTTCACGCCTTTCCGGTCATATTCTTTCAAGACCAGTTGTTAATCCTCTGACTGGTGAAATTATGGCAGACGCAGGTGATAAGCTGACCTTTGATAAGGCAATGGAAATTGAACAGGCAGGCGTTTATGAAGCTTATCTTACTGTTGAAGCAAAAGAATATTTTGTTACTGAAACAGGCGAAAATGCAATCAGAATGGTTGAAAAGGAAGTTAAGGTTATCGGTAACGGAATGGTCGATATCAGCGGTTATGTTGATTTTGACGCTGCACAGTACGGCATTAATGAAAAGGTTTCCTTTAAGGTTCTGAAAGATATTCTTGAAACTTCTGCTGATGCTGAAGAAATTGAAGAAAATGTCAAAAAGAGAGTTGATGAACTCGTTCCGAAGCACATCATTCTTGATGATATTTATGCAACAATAAGCTATTTCCTGAACCTCTGCGAGGGCGTGGGAACAGTTGATGATATTGACCATCTTGGAAACAGACGTATCCGTTCCGTAGGCGAACTGCTTCAGAACCAGTTCAGAATCGGATTTGCCAGAATGGAGAGAGTTGTAAAGGAAAGAATGAATTTACAGTCTCAGGATATGGAAACTATTACTCCTCAGGCTCTGGTTAACATAAGACCTATTACAGCAGCTATCAAGGAATTCTTCGGTTCGTCCCCACTGTCACAGTTCATGGATCAGAATAATCCTCTGGCTGAACTTACTCATAAAAGACGTCTTTCAGCACTGGGTCCGGGCGGTCTTTCAAGAGACAGAGCCGGATTTGAAGTCCGTGACGTTCATTACAGCCATTACGGAAGAATGTGTCCTATTGAAACTCCTGAAGGTCCTAACATCGGTCTGATTTCGTATCTTGCTACGTTTGCAAGAATCAATGAGTATGGCTTCATTGAAGCTCCTTACCGTAAAGTGGACAAGGAAACAGGCGTGGTTACTAATGAAGTAGTTTACATGACGGCTGATGTTGAGGATAACTTCATTGTCGCTCAGGCGAATGAACCTCTTACAGAAGACGGAAAATTTGCAAGAGCTAAGGTTAATGCACGTTACCGTGACAAGATTCTTGAATGCGAGCGTGAACTTATCGACTATATGGACGTTTCTCCTAAAATGGTTGTATCTGTTGCTACTGCAATGATTCCGTTTCTGGAAAACGATGACGCAAACAGAGCACTTATGGGTGCAAACATGCAGAGACAGGCAGTGCCTCTTCTGAAAACAGAAAGACCGTATGTCGGTACAGGTATGGAATATAAGGCGGCTGTTGATTCAGGCGTATGCATACTGGCAAAACAGGATGGTGTTGTTTCTTCAGTAAGTGCTGATGAAATTATTATCAAGGACGAAGTCGGTCTTGAATACAGATATAAGCTTACAAAATTCAAACGTTCCAACCAGGGAACATGTATAAATCAAAGACCTATTGTAGACCGCGGTGAAAAGGTTGTAAAGGGTCAGGTTATTGCAGACGGTCCTGCAACAGCTGACGGTGAGGTTGCACTGGGTAAAAATGCCCTGATCGGGTTTATGACCTGGGAAGGTTACAATTACGAGGACGCTGTACTTCTTAATGAAAATCTCGTAAAAAATGACGTATTTACTTCTATTCATATCGAAGAATATGAAATTGAATGCCGTGATACAAAGCTGGGTCCCGAGGAAATCACAAGAGATATTCCAAACGTCGGTGATGACGCTCTGAAGGATCTTGATGAAAACGGTATTATAAGAATCGGTGCTGAAGTTCACGCCGGAGATATCCTTGTAGGAAAGGTTACACCAAAGGGTGAAACTGAGCTTACTGCTGAAGAAAGACTTTTAAGAGCTATTTTCGGTGAAAAGGCAAGAGAAGTAAGAGATAATTCTCTTAAGGTTCCTCACGGTGAATCAGGTATCATTGTTGACGTTAAGGTGTTTACAAGGGAAAACTGCGACGAACTTAGTCCGGGTGTAAATATGCTGGTTCGCTGCTATATCGCTCAGAAGAGAAAAATTTCTGTTGGTGATAAAATGGCAGGACGTCACGGAAACAAGGGTGTCGTTTCAAGAATACTGCCTCAGGAGGATATGCCGTTCCTGCCGGATGGAACACCACTTGATATCGTGCTTAACCCTCTGGGCGTACCTTCACGTATGAATATCGGTCAGGTGCTTGAGGTTCATCTTGGCATGGCTGCAAAGGCTCTTGGCTGGCACGTTATGACTCCTGTATTTGACGGGGCTCACGAAGATGACATCAGAGCATGCTTCAGAGCAGCCGGAATGGACGAAGACGGAAAGACAGTTCTTTATGACGGACGTACCGGTGAACAGTTTGACAACCGTGTAACTGTCGGATATATGTACTATCTTAAACTGCATCACCTCGTTGATGATAAGATTCATGCACGTTCAGTAGGCCCTTATTCTCTGGTTACTCAGCAGCCTCTGGGCGGTAAGGCTCAGTTTGGCGGACAGAGATTCGGAGAAATGGAAGTATGGGCACTGGAAGCTTATGGTGCTGCATATACTCTTCAGGAAATACTGACTGTTAAATCTGACGATACAGTAGGACGTGTAAACACATATGAAGCAATTGTAAAGGGACAGAATGTACCGAAACCGGGAATTCCGGAATCATTTAAGGTTCTTATCAAGGAACTTCAGTCACTTTGCCTTGATGTCAGAGTACTTGATGAAAACCAGAATGAAATTGATCTTAAACAGTCCTTTGATGATGATGATATTCTGCCTCAGCCAGTTTCGTTTGCAGATGAAAACGCTGACGCCGATGCATATAACGATTCGGATATGGAAGACGCCGGCTTTACTCTGGAAGAAAACGAAGATGATGATGACGATGTTTTAGAAGATCTTGATGATCCGGATTCTGATGATATGTTCAGCTTTGATATGTCTATGGACGATGATGAAATCTGATTTCCGCCCGCCGGAAATTTACCGGCCGACGGCATCGTGATACCGACTAGGAGGTAACGGTTTGGAATTTAATACTTTTGATTCAATAAAAATCGGTCTTGCATCACCTGAGCAGATAAGAAGCTGGTCATACGGTGCTGTTGAAAGACCTGAGACTATAAATTACAGAACCCAGAAGCCTGAAAGAGACGGTCTGTTCTGTGAAAGAATTTTTGGACCTACGAAGGACTGGGAATGCCACTGCGGAAAATTCAAGAAAATCCGTTTTAAGGGTAAAATCTGCGACCGCTGCGGCGTTGAGGTTACACGTGCAAAGGTAAGACGTGAGAGAATGGGACACATCGAGCTTGCTGCTCCGGTTTCTCATATATGGTATTTTAAGGGTACTCCGTCCAGAATCGGTCAGGTGCTTGAAATATCACAGAAGCGTCTGGAAGAAATACTTTACTTTACTAAATATATTGTTCTTGATCCGGGAAATACTGGTGAACTTGTAAAAAAACAGCTCCTTTCCGAAAAGGAATATCTTGATGCAAGAGAAAAATACGGAGACGAGTTTGTTGCTGAAATGGGTGCGGAGGCAATACAGAAACTGCTTCAGGAATATGATCCAGACAGATATGATGTATTTAAAAACAGACTTATAAATTCCGGAAAGGTATCTTTAGGAGGCAAAAAGGTTGAATGCACACACTCTCCGCTGACCTGCGACTGTGAAGAGTGCAAGGCCTTTGCAGAAGTTGATACTGAATGGAGAAATAATCTTGAGGTTGTGTCCGATGATCTTAAAGAAGAACTTAAAGGACTGCCGTCAGGACAGAAGAAAATCAAGCTTTTAAAAAGACTTGAAATTATTGAAGCTTTCAGACTCTCAGGCAACAAACCTGAATGGATGGTTCTTAATGTAATTCCGGTTATTCCGCCGGATCTTCGTCCTATGGTTATGCTCGACGGCGGACGTTATGCAACATCCGACCTGAATGATCTGTACAGACGTGTTATCAACAGAAACAACCGTCTTAAAAGAATGCTTGAACTGGACGCTCCGGATATAATTATAAGAAATGAAAAGAGAATGCTTCAGGAAGCTGTAGACGCTCTTATTGATAACGGACGCCACGGAAGACCTGTTACAGGTCCTAACAACAGAGCACTGAAATCTCTTTCAGATATGCTTAAGGGTAAACAGGGACGTTTCCGTCAGAACCTTCTTGGTAAGCGTGTTGACTATTCAGGACGTTCTGTTATCGTAGTAGGACCTGAACTGAAAATGTACCAGTGCGGTCTTCCGAAAGAAATGGCTCTTGAACTTTTCAAGCCCTTTGTTCTTAAAAGACTTGTTGATACAAAGGTGATTGCAAATATAAAGAGTGCGAGAAAAATGGTTGACAGAGCATCAACAGAGGTCTGGGACGCTCTTGAAAATGTTATCAAGGATCATCCGGTAATGTTAAACCGTGCGCCTACACTGCACAGACTCGGTATTCAGGCTTTTGAACCGATTCTCGTTGAGGGACGTGCAATCAAGCTTCATCCTCTGGTTTGTACAGCGTTCAATGCCGATTTCGACGGTGACCAGATGGCTGTTCACCTTCCGCTTTCTGCTGAGGCACAGGCAGAAGCAAGATTTCTTATGCTTGCTGCAAACAACCTGTTAAAGCCTTCAGACGGCTGCCCTGTTGCCGTTCCTTCCCAGGATATGGTACTTGGCTCTTATTATCTTACTATGCAGAAAGAGGGAGAAAAGGGCGAAGGCAAAGTATTCAGAGATGTCAATGAAGCACTTATGGCATATAATGAACATGATGTTTCTCTGCATGCTGCAATAAAGGTAAGAATTACAAAGGATATCGGTGATAAAAAAGTATCAAAAATCATTGACTGTACAGTAGGCCGACTGATCTTTAACGAAAATATTCCTCAGAATCTGGGATATGTTGACAGAACAAATTCTGATAAGCAGTTTGATCTGGAGATATCATTCCTTGTAGGTAAAAAACAGCTTTCTGATATTATTGAAAGATGTATCAGAATCCACGGTACAACAACAACTTCTGAGGTACTTGATAAAATCAAAGCTTTGGGATTTAAATATTCTACAAAAGCTGCTATTACTGTTGCTGTCTGCGATGCTACAATTCCTCCGCAGAAGAAGGAAATACTTGCTGAAGCAGATAAGAAAATTGAAGTTATCACAAACCAGTATGAATATGGTTATATTTCATCAGAAGAAAAATCCAAAAAAGTTATTGATGTATGGAACAAGGCAACTGATGATGTAACAACAGCTCTGAAAAACGGACTTGACAAATACAATCCTATTTTCATGATGGCTGATTCAGGTGCCCGTGGTAGTATTAACCAGATAAGACAGCTTGCAGGTATGCGCGGACTTATTGCGAACACATCAGGTACTACCATTGAAATTCCGATCAGAGCCAATTACCGTGAAGGTCTTAACATTCTGGAATACTTCATTTCATCAAGAGGCGCCAGAAAGGGTCTTGCTGATACGGCTCTTCGTACTGCTGACTCTGGTTATCTTACAAGACGTCTTGTTGATGTTTCACAGGATGTTATTATCAGTGAGCATGACTGTCATGCAACAGACGGTATTGAAGTTTATGAAATCAAAAACGGAAATGAAATGATTGAACCGCTGGCTGAAAGACTGGTGGGAAGATATCTTGTTGAAGATCTGAGAGATGAAACAACCGGCGACATTATAATGTCAAAGGATAAGCTTATGACTGCCGCTGATGCAAAGAAAGTCTGCGATTCCGGAGTTGAAAGAATCAAAATCCGTTCTGTTCTGCATTGTAAATCCAAACACGGCGTATGCGCAAAATGTTACGGTGCAAACCTTGCAAACGGAAATCTTGTGGCTGTCGGTGAGGCTGTCGGAATTATTTCTGCACAGTCAATCGGTGAACCGGGTACACAGCTTACAATGAGAACATTCCATACAGGTGGTATTGCGTCTGCTGAAGATATTACACAGGGTCTTCCACGTGTCGAGGAACTGTTTGAGGCAAGACGTCCGAAAAATGCAGCTATTCTGTCAAAAATTGACGGTGTGGTTCATATTGAAGAAATCAAGACCACAAGAAATGTTATTGTCACAAATCAGGAAACAAATGAAACTGAAACTTATATGGTTCCTTACAACTTCAAGATAAGAGTTAAGGAAAATGAAGTTATTGAAAAGGGTACCAAGCTGACGGAAGGTAACGTTTATCCGGCTGATATTCTTAATATTCTGGGGGTTCAGGCTGTTCAGAACTATATCATTCATGAAGTTCAGAAGGTTTATCGTCTGCAGGGTGTTGATATCAATGATAAGCATATCGAAGTTATTGTACGCCAGATGCTCAGGAAAGTCAAGATTGCAGAGTCAGGCAGCAGTTATCTGCTTCCGGGTGCTTTGGTTGACAAGAAGGAAATTGAAGAAGTTAACAGTTCAATCAAAGCAAGAATCGAAAATGGTGAAGAAAATCTTGAGTATGTTACAGTTCTTCCTGTACTTCAGGGTATCACAAAGGCAGCTTCAAGCTCTGACAGCTTTCTGTCTGCGGCTTCCTTCCAGGAAACAACAAAGGCTCTTACAGATGCTGCTATCAGAGGTAAGAGCGATAAGCTTCTCGGTCTTAAGGAAAATGTTATTATCGGTAAGCTTATTCCGGCAGGAACAGGTATGGATATTTATAATAAAGTACAGATCGTCAGAAACGAAAATAATACGGAACAGCATTCAGCAGTTCCGTCACCGGCAACAATTATGCCTGATATCTGATAGATACAGATGAAACAGGTAAAACAAAGTGTTATCTGTTTGCAGTTGGTCGTGTCTGATGACCAGAAATAATATAAAACGGGTATTCTCAAATGAATACCCGTTTAAGTTTATCGAAAAAGTCCAGTGAAAACTGGACTTTTTATTTTTTATGATATTTTGATACAGCAGCTGTTTGGTATGCCATCTATGGTTATACTTTCTAAACCTGAACATAAATATAATTATCATTAAAATCAATGGGGTATACATAATAGGAATCAGTTCAGCTTGCCGCTGTTCACTTTTTTATTTTCTGAGTATGTAACGATAAACAGTTTCGGTAAACTTGACCGGCATCAGAAACATAAAAAACTGCATAGCAGCAGGAATTAGAAAATCCAGAAAATTGCAATAGCCTTTTTTATAATTGCTCCATCTTACTTTTAAAAAACTGCTGGTGTTTTTCCAGTTACGGCGGCGGTTATAGTTGTCTTGAGTTGTACGGTACTCAACAAGAATTTCAGGAATATTGACTGCCTTTACACCATTGGCAAGCATGCGGCATATAAATTCATAATCCTCACATCGGCTCAAATTTTTATATCCTCCTATTTCATCGGCACAGGATTTTTTAAAAGCGAGCGTGGGATTATTAATAGGATTTCTTCTTTTGGAATATTTTAAAATTTCATTATAAAAAAGCGGCACCTTTTTTACTGATATTTCTTTTCCTGTGCTGCTGTCAAATTCACTTATGTAACCTCCGCATATTCCCACAGATGCATCTTCTTCAAACACCTTAATCTGTTTTTCACAGCGATAAGGTTTTGCAATATCGTCAGAATCCATTTTGATTATCAATTCATTTCTGCATTTTTTTATTCCATAGTTTGAAGCATAAGCAGTGCCATAATTTTTATCAAGATACAGCGCTCTGAATATGTCGGGGTATTTTAGCTTGTATGCCTGTATGACAGAGTACATTTCAGCAGTAAGTCCGCCGTCACACACCAAAACAATATCATCTGATAAGATGGTTTGTGTAAACATACTTTCAAGACATTGTTCAAGATATAATGGATTTTCTTCACGGTAAGTCAGAATCAGTACGCTGTAATTCATGGCGTTTTCCTCTCATTGCTCAGAATTTATTAATAGAATTATATCATACAACTGTTATAGCAATATATTTTTTGTGTTAAATTATGATAAAATTTAGTTGTTTGTAAACTTTAGTTTCAGTTTAATTTAAATTTATGTTAAATATTTATTTAACTCCTTGTTAATATTCAGGCAGTGTGATATAATTTTTAAAACGAAAATTTCAGGGGAAAATAAGAATGGCAGATTTTGAAATTCTTCTTTCATGCATGAATCTTAAAGATGATATTATTATGCGCTCCAACATATGTTCTGATACGATTATAATTAATCAGTGCGGACAGGAAAAGAGTCTTCATTATAAGCATGGAGATAAAACTATACGTATTTTTTCAGTTAAGGAAAGGGGACTGACTAAAAGCCGGAATATGGCAATAAGAATGTCAGAAGGGGATATATGTCTTCTTTGCGATGATGATGAGTACTTTTATGAGAATTATGAAAAAGAAATTATTCATGCTTATCATGAACTTGATAATGCAGACCTTATAGCATTCAAAACCGCAAATATTCCGGAAAAGTTTAAAGGTAAAATAAAGAAACTCAACAGATTTGATATAATGAAAATCAGTTCATGGCAAATTTCATTTAAACGAAAAAAAATAATAGATTCAGGGGTTTGGTTTGATGAAAATATGGGTGCCGGTACCGGAAACGGTGCTGAGGAGGAATTTAAGTTTTTGTCAGACTGTCTTGATGCAGGATTAAAAATATATTATTATCCTCTGGAAATTGCAGATGTAAAGCAGACGGAGTCAACCTGGTTCAAAGGCTATAATAAAGAATTTTTTGTAAATAGGGGAGTAACTACAAGGTATATTATGGGAATGGTTCCGGCTTTTTTTTACGGAATGTATTATGTTCTTTTTAAAAGAAAACAGTTTAAAAATGAAATATCAGCTGCAAAGGCATTTTTATACATATGTACTGGTATTAAGGAGAACAGGCTAAAAAAAGGAAAGACTAAAAATGAATAAAGTTTTATCTGTAATTATTCCATCATATAACAGCAGAAAGTGGCTGAAAAAATGTCTGAATTCATTTGTATGCAATGTTATAAATGATATAGAGGTTATTGTAGTAAATGACGGTTCAGATGACGGCAGTGAGAACATTGCGATGGAGTTTATAAATAAGTATCCGGGGTCGTTTAGTCTTAAAAACAAGGAAAACGGCGGGCATGGTTCAGCAATTAATGAGGGTGTCAGACTTGCATCGGGAAAATATATAAAAGTAATTGACGCAGATGACTGGATAAATACGCAAAGTCTGCCGGCATTTATAAATGCTCTTAAAAATATGAATACTGATACAGTTCTAACACATTACCGCACCATAAATGAAACTGATGGAGCAGTAAAGTGTTGGCGAACCTATCCGCAGAAATTCGGGATAGCATATACGCTTGACAGTATCATGTCAGACTGGAAAAGCTTTGACAGAGGACTTACATTTCACGGTATAACGTACAACCGGGAGTTTTACATGAAAAATTCTATAAAGCTTTCCGAACATATTTTTTATGAGGATCATGAATACGCTGCAATTCCATGTTGTTTTTCCGAAGGTGTTGTTCCGCTGGATCTTTTTATATATGAATATCGTATCGGTGATAGCCTACAGAGTGTTTCGTCAGATAATCAGGTCAGAAGAATTTCACATATCAAAGCAGTGCTTGAAAGACTTGTAAAGGAAAGAAGCATACTTGATAAATACAGTGCTGACAGCGGAAACATAAAATATTATAATGCAAAAATTTATCATCTTTTGCTGAGCTTTTTACTTACTTCCCTTGTATATGACAGTGATAAGCGGGGGGGAAGAAAATATGCGGCAGAATATATGAATTATATGAAGGAATCTTGCCCGGATGTTTATAATTCCGCAGTGAACCATTACCGGATTATGAAGGTTATGAATTATCTGCATATAAGTGAAAAAACATACAGGAAAATTCTTGATTCAGCAATATATAATAAATTTAGGAATAATCATGATTTTTTATGAACAGGAGAAAATAATGAGTCAGACAGATGTTAAAATTCAGAATTTAGTTTTACCCTATGATATTGACGCTAATTTGCAGAACTATCACGAATTAACAGTAAAAGGAAGAAATGCAAGTAATATGCCGCTGGGCTATGATCCGGAAAAAAAGTGTCATATTATGGGGAAATATGGTTTTGCAAATTTTATGACATATTTTAACTGCTTACAGATAACCCGTTGGAAAACATATACAAATGCACAATCATTCAGACTGCATCTTGTTGTAAGAGGAAAATTATCTGTTGAGCTTTATGATATTTTCAGAATTTCTTCCAATTTTAATCTCAGACTTACGAAAGCAGAAGTACATACAGTTCAGGAAATGTCTGAAATTACTATAGATATTCCTGAAAGCAGAAATCCGCTTTTCGGATTCTGTATTACTGCACTTGAAAACTTAGAAATATATGGCGGATGGTATTCGGCATTAACTGAAGAAAATGCAGTTCATGATGTCAGGATCTCTCTTGTTACAACAACATTTAAAAAACAGGATTTTATAAAGAATAATATTAAAATACTTAAAGAGTGTGTTTTGAATAACAGTGAGCTGAAAGACAATATTTTTGTGCATATAATTGACAATGAACGTGCCCTCGACCCTGACCAATTGAATTGTGAGAGATTAAAGGTTTATCCTAACAGCAATACAGGCGGTGCGGGAGGTTTTACAAGAGGTATGATAGAGGCACTTTCTCTTGAAAAAGAACCAACTCATATTCTTCTTATGGATGATGATGTGATGATCATAGCGGAGAGTATTTTCCGGACTTTTTATCTTCTGAGAATTTTAAAGGATGAATTCAGCGGACGTTTTTTAAGCGGAGCAATGTTTGATTATGATATAAGAGAAAGGCAGTATGAGGATATCGGTTATGTTCATAAAAAGGATGCTTCTTACGGGCCTCTTAAACCACATCTTGACATGCGTCTGCTTTCAAATATAATCACAAATGAATTTGTATCTCAGGAAAATCTTGAAAATGCTTATGCAGGATGGTGGTATTGCTGTATTCCTTCAAAGAAAATAAAAGAAAACGGACTGCCTCTTCCTGTATTTGTAAGAGGCGACGATGTTGAATTCAGTCTGAGAAACAAAGCAGAATTTCTTACTCTTAATGGGATTTGTATATGGCATGTGGGTTTTGCAGGAAAATTCAATGCTGCAATGGAGCTTTACCAGGTTCACAGAAACAGCTTTATTATTGCAGCAGCAAGCGGAATATGCACAGATATAAGTTTTATAGACCGTATTCGTACACTTTTCTGGCACAACCTGACTGAATTTGCATACAGCAATGCGGAGCAGCTGCTTGATTCTGTGGAGGATTTTCTTAAAGGCCCGGACTTCCTTGAGAATTTAAACGGAGAACAGTCACTGAAGGAACATTCTGCAAAAAACGAAAAACTATGTCCAGTTTCTTTAATTGAAGGATACAATCCATCTCAGGATCCTTACGAATATAAAAAATTAAATATAATTCAGAAGATGATATATGTTGTTACTATAAATGGTCATCTTCTTCCGGGATTTTTTCTCAGGAACACGCCGGCTGTAATCGCCTTTGACTGGTTTTTTGTACCGGGTAAAAACTTTATGCATAAAAAGCTTATTGCCGTAAATAAGAATGACAATACCGGATGTCTGAGAACCATTTCAAGAAAAAAATGCTTTGAGCTTTTAAAGCGTTATTGTAAAGTTATGAAGAGCTACAAAAGAAATCACATTAAAATAGAAAAACAGTACAGAGAAAAGTTTTCTGAAATGACATCTGAAAAATTCTGGAGGAATTATCTTGGAATATGAAAATTAAATCCATATTGAAAAATATAAAAAACGGACATGCTGCTTCTGAGTTTTCAGAGGAAAAAAATCCGGCAGATAAGTTAAAAAATGATGATCTGAAAACTATAGAATGTCTGAAAAGAGAATATTGTTCCGGCTGCGGTGCTTGTTTTAATGTTTGCTCGTTTTCAGCTATTTCTATGAAGTATGATGACGAGGGGTTTTTATCTCCGGTTGTTGACTATAATAAATGCTCAGAGTGCGGATTGTGCCGAAAAATATGTCCCTCACTTGATCCGGTTTATAAAAATAATCCAAAGCCTGAATGTTATGCGGCTTATACTGATGAACCTGTCAGGGAAAACAGTTCATCAGGAGGTATATTTACTCTTGCTGCTGAGGAAATATTAAATGCCGGAGGAAGAGTCTGCGGTGCAGCTATGACAGACAGTTTTGTCGTAAGGCATATAATTATTGATTCTGCAAATCAGCTTGATATACTGAGAAAATCAAAATATGTCCAGAGTGATACCGGAAACGTTTATTCACAGATAAAAAAGCTTCTTAAAGAAAATATACCGGTACTTTTCTGCGGATGTCCATGTCAGGTTGCCGGTCTTTATGCCGCACTGCAGAACACACCGACAGACAGGCTTTATACAATTGACCTTATGTGTCATGGAAGTCCTTCGCCGGGAGTGTTTCAAAAATACATAGACAGTTGTTATGACCGCAGCCAGCTTGAATTTATAGGATTTCGTGAAAAGGATTATTTCGGCTGGTCCACGGAAATGACAGTGAAATACAAAGACGGAAGTATAAAAAGAGCCTCACGCCTTACTGACCCGTATTATAAAGCCTTTTTGCCATGTCTTTCCACGAGGGAATACTGCGGTAACTGTGAATTTTCAAAGCTTCCGAGACAGGGCGATATCACCCTTGCGGATTTCTGGGGTGTTGAAAGATTTAATAAGAAACTTACCGATGGGAAAGGAACTTCAATTGTTTCTGTAAACAGTCAGGCTGGAAAGGAACTGTTTGATAAAATAAAAAAACGTCTTGCAGTATGCAGTGAAATACCGATTGAGCATGTACTGTCAAATGGACAGCCTTTCAATAAAACCTTTAAATCACATCCGGCAAGAAAAATGTATTTTGAGTATATAAAAAACGGAGCGTCACTTGAAAAAGCTTATGATTATGCAGTAAACAGAAAGTTTGATGCTGCGATTTACGGAGTCTGGTTCGGCTGCAACTATGGAAGCGTTGCTACATATTATGCCCTGCATGAAATAGTACGTTCGTTTGGTCTGAACATTATTATGATAGATAAACCTATGATAAATGAAAATGATCCGGAACATGGCGATACTCATTCCAGACGTTTTGCAAAAGAGCATTATGAAATCAGCAGAATTTACAGTCTGAGGGAGCTTAAAACTTTAAACAGGCATGTTGACACATTTATCATGGGTTCAGATCAGGTCTGGAACAGAGGAATAAGCCGTCCTTTCGGAATGTCATATTACTTTGACTTTGTTGATGACAGCAAAAAGAAGATTTCCTATGCGGCATCTTTCGGACATGACAGGGATTTTTCTGCTCCGGGAGAGAGAACAGCTATTTCTGAGTACATGAAAAAATTTGACGGGATTTCAGTTCGGGAAAAAAGCGGTGTTGATATCTGCCGTGATGTTTATGACGTTGAGGCAGTGCAGGTTCTTGACGCAGTGTTTGCTGCCGACCGCAGAATTTTTGATGAGCTTGCAGATAACTCACAGGCAGCCTGTTCAACAGTTAAAAAGAACTACATTGCGGCATACATTCTTGACCCTACTCCTGAAAAGCGGGAAGCACTTCTTTATGCAGCAGAATATCTGAATTGTGAACTTGTTGTTATGCTTGACGGAGTTCCATGGAAGTTTGAAGAAAACAAAAAAAGAATGAATCTTGATAAAAATGTTGTTGAAAATCTTACGACTGAAAGCTGGCTGTATTACATAAAAAACAGCAGTTTTGTAATTACAGATTCATGTCATGGACTGAGTTTTGCGATTATATATAAAAAACCATTTATCGGGATAGCAAATTCAAGAAGGGGCAGTTCAAGATTTGATTCACTTCTTGATACTTTTGATCTTAAAGAACATTATGTTACAGATGCATCTCATATCAAAGAGAATCCTTTGCTTTTTGAAGTGCCTGATTACAGGGCGGCAGACATTATTCTTGAAAGAGAAAGAAAAAAGTCACTTGACTGGCTTAAAAAAGCAATTTTCAGTCCGAAAAAAATCAACAGTGACTGTGTATATCCCATTTATGATACAAGATTGGAGAAATAATTATGAAATATAATTATCTTATTGCAGGTGCCGGACTTTTTGGTTCTGTTTTTGCACATGAAGCTATGAAGAAAGGAAAGAAATGTCTTGTTATAGATAAACGTTCCCATATAGGAGGAAATGTTTATACTGAAAACCAGGACGGAATAAATGTTCATGTTTATGGTGCGCATATATTCCATACCTCTGATAAAGAAGTATGGGATTACATAAATCAGTTTGCTGAATTCAACAATTACATTAATTCTCCGGTTGCATATTACAAGGGTGAGCTTTATAATCTGCCGTTTAACATGAATACATTTTACCAGCTTTGGGGAGTCAGAACTCCTGAGGAAGCAAAACAGAAAATTAAGGAGCAGACATCAGAATATCATAATATGAATCCTTCAAATCTTGAGGAACATGCATTATCCCTTGCCGGCAGGGATATCTATGAAAAACTTATCAAAGGATATACTGAAAAGCAATGGGGGAGAAACTGTACAGAATTAGCAGCTTTTATTATCAAACGTCTGCCATTTCGCTTTACATTTAACAATAATTATTTTAACGATCATTATCAGGGAATACCTGTTGGCGGATATACACAGATAATCAGCAGAATGCTTGATGGTGCTGACATTATGACAAATACAGATTATTTTGACTTTATAGAAAAAAATCCGGACATTGCAGAAAATATTGTTTTTACCGGAATGATTGACGAATTCTATAATTACAGATTCGGCGCATTGCAGTACAGATCCCTGAAATTTGAAACACAGAGAATTGAAACTGAAAATTTTCAGGGGAATGCAGTGATTAATTATACTGAAAAAGAAATACCATACACACGAATTATTGAACATAAGCACTTTGAAGGCTGCGACAGTAAATTTACGGTTATCTCAAAAGAATATCCCTGTGAGTGGAAACCCGGTGCTGAGCCTTATTACCCGGTAAACAATGAGGAAAACAACCGGATTTATGAGAAATACAGAAAACTTGCAGACAAGGAAAAAAACGTTATTTTCGGCGGACGCCTGGGACAGTATAAATATTATGATATGGATAAAGTAATCAGATCAGCTCTTGATATAACCGATGGGATAGATTGAATAAAAAGTATAACCATAGCAGTAGGAATTCTGCTATGGTTTTTTATTTTACCTGTCTGTTTGGTTTATACTAATACGTAAATTCATAAAACATAATTTAAATTTTGCTAAATCATGCTTTTGATTTTTACATTGAAAATATAAAATAAAATTATAAAGGTTTATTTTATGAGGTGATATCAATGAGAAAAGGCAGTGCTGGGAATATAGTAATAAAGCCTGATGAGACTTTTAAATTTTAGGAAATCATAGTATATAAACTAAAAAATATAACAATAATTTAACGTAAGTTTGAAGATGATTTAATAAACATATGATATAATGTAATAGTAAAAAAATGTAAAAACAGGAGGATTTATGAAAAAGTTATTATCAATTTTTCTTTCAGCTGTAATGTCGGTAAGCATTATAACATCTGCTGTTCCGGTTGGAGCTGAGGAGAGTGTGAACCAGTCTGAAAACGCATATGCAAGCAGTGAATCAAACATCAGAAGCACCAATTCTTTCGGAAGTCTTCTGACAGATGCACTCGATGAAGAAACAGAAGAACAGTTGAAGGGAAACGGCTACAAGGTAACATCCGTAGAAGTTGACACAAGTACAAATGAAGCTTTTGTTGAATTTGAAGCTTTAAAAAATTGTACACTTGTTGTAGCTGTTTTTAATGAGGAAGGTACTCAGCTGGTCGCTTCAGGCAGCAAGGAAGTAACTAATCAGGAACTGGAAACAACAGTAACAATTGAAGGAACTCTTCCGCAGTATTTTTATCTGAAAGCATTTCTTGTTGAAAATACTACAATGCGTCCTTTGAGTGTTGAGTATGATTCGCCGAATTACACACAGGAAATGCAGGAGTTTTTCGCAAAGACAACAGATGATTTTGAGCTGGAAAACGTACTGAATCTTGACGATGACAAGACAAACAACTTTGCCGTATATAAGGACAGCGTAATTAAAATTCCGCTGGTCGAGGGAGTAAATACTGTAAAGTCTGCTGATGATGAAAACGGTGTGTATGTAATTGAAAATGCTGACAGCAATTTTACCGGACTTAAAAAAGGTGATATTTTTGCGTATAATTACGGAGAAAATCAGCTGATTATTGCTAAGGTTGATTCAATTGAAGTAAACGGTACAACAGTTACTATCGACGGTGCGGAAACATCGCTTGATGAAATATTTGATTTTGTCAAGATTGATGAAGAAGCAGGTCTTGAAGAAGCCACATATGATGATTCAAAATTAGGAGAAGGGGTAACCTTTGAGGGATTTACAGAAGATTCAGAGGCAGAAAATGAAGAACAGCAGAATCAGGAAAGGGCAATTGCTGATTATAATGAAAAAGGTTCTGTTGGACTTTCCTTTAAATTAAGCGGAAATTATAAGATAAAGAAAGTAGGAGAAGTACAATTATCAGGTAAGGTAGAAGCTAAATTTGAAGTAAGCCTTAAAGTTTACATAACATGGTCATATCAGTATTTTGAATTCAAGAAAAGTGATGTAAATACATTTACAGGTTCGTTAACAATAAAAGATAAAACCGAAGATGCTGAAATGTTCGGTGAACCGCTTGAAAAGGAATTTGCACTGGGTGGTGTTAATATTCCTATTGTAGCGTGCATTAATGTAGGTGTTGAACCTAAATTTATTGTAGAAGCATCTGCAAGTGTTACATGGTCGCAGAAAATTACCAATACAGACGGATTTTCATGGGATAGTGATGACGGCTGGTCTGATCTGTCATCAGGTCCGAAAGGTGAGGGTACTCTTAAAATAGAAGGTTCACTGTTTGTGGGCATTGAAGCAGAAGTTAATGTAAATATTATAAGTCCCAAGGTTGCCAAGGCAGGTTTAAAACCCAGAGCCGGACTTGAATTTAAGGGAACGCTTACGCTTATCAAAACAGGTGATAAATCTACAAGTGAAAAACATGAATGTAAGTTATGTGTAGACGGTGATGTTAATGCAAAAGCACGGCTTAATGTTGAACTTAAATTTTTAGACGGCGCTATTAAAGCGGAAGCTACTATTGTTGAGTTTACCCGAAAAACAGGAGATTTTTATTACTCATTTGACTACGCAGAATTTGGCTTTGGCGAATGCCCGCATAAAGCTTATCTTGTAGATGTAAATGTAAAGGATGAAGCTGGAAAAGCAGTTTCAGGAGCAACCGTATCAGTTAATACAGCAAATATTGACAGCGTAGATACGGACAGTAAGGGTAATGCAAAATTCTATGTTCCGGAAGGTTCATATACAGTTTCGGCAGACAAGGATGAGTATATTACAGACAGTCAGAAAATAAATATTGCTAAAACCAAAAAGACTGTTAATCTTACTCTTGGAAGTAAGGATTATAAAATGACCGTGCTTGTAAAGGATCAGGACGGAAAAGCTGTTTCAGGAGCTGAAGTATCAGCTGTTATGGTAAAAGACAAAAACGGCGACAAGGTAACTTCCGGGAAAGAACAGATTCTTAAAACAAACAGCTCAGGAAAGGCAGTATTTGACGTTTCGAGCGGAACATATTCAGTTTCTGCAATTGATAAAACAAAAGGTGCTGCATCAAAGAGTGTATTAATTAACGGAAAAAATGCAGAAATAATTATGATGCTTTCAAGCAATATTCAGAACGTGACAGTAAAGGATGAGGATGGAAACCTGATTCAGGATGTTTCGCTGACAGTAAAGACGCTGACTGATGAAAACGGAACAGCAGTTCCAAACGGAGATGAAATTATTGTAAAAACCGATGAAGATGGAAAAGCAGAATTTTCAGTCGGAAATGGTAAATACAGAATAACGGCAAAGAAAACAGGCTTTAAATCCAAGTCTCAGAGCATCACAGTTCAGGATAATTCAAATGAAATTGAATTTACTCTTGAAAAGAGTTCATCAGGTACGCTTAAAGATATAGTTTCTGTAAGCGCAGGTGTTAACCATTATGCTGCCATCGACAAGGATGGAAATCTCTGGATGTGGGGTGACAATTCTTATGGTCAGCTGGGTGACGGTACAACAACAAGCAGTGACAAGCCGATAAAAATTCTTGAAAATGTTGCGCAGGTAAGCTTGGGATATAATTACAGCGGAGCAGTTACAGAAGACGGAAGTCTTTATATGTGGGGACAGAATAATGAAGGTCAGATTGGAGATGGTTCAAAAACTAATTGTTTAACTCCTAAAAAAATAATGACAGGTATGAAAAGTGTAATTTCTAACAAGTGTGGATGGTATTCAACGAATCTCCATGCTTATACAATGGCTATTACAAAAGACGGAACACTTTTAACATGGGGTGATAATACAATTGGTCAGTTGGGAGATGGCACAAGCATTGACAGATTAACTCCAACAGCTGTTATGAATAATGTTAAGCATGCGGACATTTGCTTGCAGAGTATGGCTATAACAAATGACGGAAGTCTTTATACATGGGGAAATAATGCCTGGGGACAGCTTGGAAATGGTCAGTCAGGTGGAGATGGCACCTATAATGATGGTATTGATAGTAACGTTCCTGTAAAAATCCTTGATAATGTTATATCATCGTCAATGGCTTCATGGACAGGAAGTGCTGTAACAGCTGACGGCAGTCTGTATCTTTGGGGTACAAGTAATGGTATTCAGAACAGTGCAACTCCAAAAGTGTATACAAATGGTATGAAATATGTTTCTATAAATGGTGGTACAAGTATATCTGAATATGGTGCTGCAATAACAACAGACGGAAATCTGTGCTTATTCGGATCAGGATATAAATATGATGATGTACTGAGTGATGTTGTTGATGTAAGTTGTGGTACTAACATGGGTCTTGCTGTAACAGAAGACGGAACGCTTTATTCATGGAGCAGAGGAAGCAGTACACCTGAAATTTTCGGAGCAGATGAAGAAGACACAAATACTACAAACACTAATAATACTGTTAGCAACCAGACCAGAGACGTAATTTCAGAAGATGATTCTACAGGTGCAGATCCAGCCGGAAATACTTCAGCAAGCGGCGGACAGAATAACTCAACCAGAGCAATTGAATCAAGAGCCGCAGCTTCTGAAAAAACAGCTGAATTTACTGACCTTATTCCGGGAGAAGTTTACAATGTATATCATGTAAGAACAAGAATTCTTGCAAATCCATGCGGTTCAGGAAATCTGCTTTACATTAATCAGATTACAGCAGATGAAAATGGGAATATCAGTGTTACATATACTCCGAAAGAAGAGTTTATAACAACAGAAGTTTTCGTAGTCGGAGCAACATGCAGTCATGAGTATGACGAGACAGGAATATGTACACTTTGCGGTGAAGAATGCAGTCATGAATATGATTTGAGTCAGGGTGAATGTACCATATGCCATAAGGAATATGACTTGCGCGGAGACGCAAATATGGACGGAAAGGTTGATGTAAGAGACGCAGCATTTATTGCTCGTAAGCTTGCAGAACAAAAAACAGATGAAATTCCGTTCCTGGGTGATTTTAATGCGGATATTATTATAAATGTCCGTGATGCAGCAGCAATTGCAAGATACCTTGCAAAAAAATCTTAAATCATCTTATACACATTATGAATATGGTCTTGATATTGATATAATCAAAGCCGCATCATACTCACTTCAAAATGAGAGCGATGCGGCTTTCCTTTTTATTTTATATTCCAAAACATATTACTAATATCATAATACTCAAATTAAAATAAACGGTTGTCCGTATTTTGCTAACGAAATTTTATATAAAAAATCTCAAGGAAATTTCAAGGTTTTAGTGATATACTATAAAATAAGGAAATGAAAATAAAAGTTTCTTTTGAATTTGTAAACACTGTGTAAATGGTGTTTACTAACAACAGGTTTTGATAAGTATTTTTACGGTAAACTTGCTCTTATCGTAAAAATGCTGAGGACCTGTCCTGATTTCAGATGATTTATTCTGAATCAAATATTGACGAAAAATTAAACAGTATTTAAAGGGGGATCACTAAAATGCATTTGCATCGTAAATTTGCCGGACTTATTGCAGGTATTATGTCAATAGCATGTATTGTACAGCCTGTTTCAGTAATTGCAGAAGATTCTGCTGAAAGTTACAGCATGAATGTTTCTGTTAATCTGTCTGGTGAAAAGAAAAAAATAAGTCCATATATTTATGGTATCAATCAATATGGAAATACAAACAATTATAAAAATGTAACTGTACATGCTGCAAGACAGGGCGGAAATCGCTATACAGGCTATAACTGGGAAACAAACTGGTCTAATGCGGGTGAAGACTGGATAAACAGCTCAGATACAAATATCGGTGATATTTCAAATGGTCCTGGGTATGCAGCCAGAAAGCTTTCGGAAGAATGTGAACAATATAATATTCCATATAAAATTACAACATTGCAGATGGCTGGATATGTTGCTGCTGACAAACTCGGAGAAGTAACAACTGCTGCACCTTCAGACAGATGGCTGAGTGTTGATTTCCGGAAAAATGCAGAGCTTCTTCTGGAACCGGATTTGACCGACAACACAGTTTATATGGATGAATATGTAAATTATCTTGTTGAAAATCTGGGAGACTCTACAACATCAACAGGTATTCAGGGCTATAGCCTTGATAATGAACCGTTTTTGTGGAACGATACTCATCCGTATAACCATCCTGAAGAGTGTACGGCTGATGAGCTTATTGAAAAATCTGTAGAGCTTGCAAAAGTAGTAAAAGAAATAGATCCAAATGCTGAAGTTTACGGACCAGCACTCTGGGGCATGCTTCCCTGTATTCAGGCTGGAACATCTACAGATTTTACAGATGCAAAGTGGGAAAGCATAAAAGGCAATTATAACTGGTATCTTGATTACTATCTTGAAAGTATGGCAAATGCCGAAAAAGAATCAGGTCAGAGACTGCTGGATGTTGTTGATGTTCATTATTATGCACAGGATTGCTCTACTGATGACGGAAAGCTTCAGGCTGCAAGAAGTCTTTATGATGAATCATATGTGGAAAATAGCTGGCTTCAGCCATACTATGGAAAATATTTTCCGCTTCTTCCAAATATACAAAAGTCAATAGATCAGTACTATCCAGGTACAAAAATTGCAATTTCTGAATATAATCTGGCTGATATTTCAAATGAAAAAACAACAGGTAAAAATGTGATTTCTGCTATTGCTGAATCAGAAGCACTGGGTGCTTTCGCTGAAAATAATGTTTATTTTGCAACATATTGGGGAACACTTCCTGAATGCCCTTATGTAGAATCTGCAATTAATCTTTATACAAACTATGACGGAAAGGGCTCAGATTTCGGTAATACTCTTGTTGAAACAAAAACAGATGATCTTTCAAAATCTGCTGCGTTTGCAGCTATTGATGACAATGATGATTCAACTGTTGGCGTAGTACTTTCCAACAAGAATAAAACAGCTTCTGAAAATGCTGTAATTACAATTGATGGTTCTTCATCTGATTATAAGAGTGCTGTGGTTTACGCTGTAGAACAGGATCACAGTGACATACGCATTATTAATGTACAGAATGATTTAAACGGAAACGAAATTGAAGTTACATTGCCTCCTCTTTCAGTTGCTCATGTTGTAATTTCCGATAAAGAAACTGACGCTAAAGTATATGAGGCTCCGGACATTACTGTAAAGGAAACTGTATATAATGTAAGCGATCTGTCTTTGTCGGAAGACGGTGCATATCTGATTCCTCTCGGTGATAAAGAACACCTGAAGGAATTTATATTCAGTGTAAACAGCTATTCAACAGAAGGTTCATCATATTACAGCGGAGGCGGCGGACTTTGCTTTTCTGAATTGTCACCTGTTGATGGAGGTGAAAATTTCTGGGGCTTTAAATCAGTGAATTTTTCCAATGGACAAAGTGAAATATCTGTACCTTTTGATGATGAATATACCAATGCTTCAAAGGAAGTTGTAAAGGCAGAGGTACTTGACGAAAATGCACAATGGCAGCCGGATTGGTGGAAATTTTCTGAAAAAGAAGGAAGTACCGGATCAGATGTTGTTGTAAATTATTCTACAGTTAAGCTCGTTTATGAATATGACAACTCCCAGTCAGCAGATAAAATTAAAGGGGATGTCAATAATGATGGAAAAATTGATGTGAGCGATATTGTTGCTCTTTCAAAGTGGCTTCGCAAGATAGATACAGAAATTGATCTGGAACTTTCAGATTTGAATTCTGACGGTAAATATAATATTATAGATCTTATTGAGTTAAAGAGAATTCTTATTAATCAAAAATAAATATTAAAAAACACGTCTGAATCAGGCGTGTTTTTTCTTGAAATATATGTTATAATAAATTCCGGGATGTGATGGCTATGCGTATATTAATTGTTGAAGATGAGAGAAATCTTAATATGGTTTTATCTGAAATGCTTACTATGGAAGGATATTATGTTGATTCTTCTTATGATGGAATTGATGGACTTGACAATGCTTTGTCAGGGATTTATGATATTATTATTTTGGATATAATGCTTCCGAAGAAAAATGGTATAGAAGTGCTTTCAGAGATACGAAAAAACAATATAAATACACCTGTTTTAATGCTTACAGCAAGATCTGAAATTGAAGATAAAATATCAGGTCTCGATAACGGAGCGGATGATTATCTTACAAAACCCTTTAATTCAAAAGAACTTCTGGCAAGAATCCGTGCATTATTAAGACGCAGGGAAAAAGTTTTTATTGATGAAAATTTAAAATTTGCAGATATTACTATTGATAAATCCACTCATGAAATGTACAAAAATGAACAGAAAGTAAAGCTTACCAAAAAAGAATATGATATAATGGAACTTTTGATTTTAAATAAAGGCAAAGTTGTTGCAAAAGAAGATTTAACAGTAAAAATATGGGGCTATAATACAGATATAGAATATAATTCTATTGAGGTATATATATCATTTCTCAGGAAGAAACTCAGAGCAATAGATTCAGATGTTTGCATTAACACAATACGCAGTCTGGGGTATATTATAAAGGAGCAAAAGGATGTATAAGGAAATCAGACATCTCAGAAAAAAATTTTTTATTCTTTCTGCATTGATATCATTTGTTGTGATTTTTGTAATGCTTATGTCTCTTAATCTTTTGATGAAAGCATCATATCAGAACGAATTTAAAACAGCTGAAGATATGGTAAATCAAATAGCTTTTTCTAATGCACCCGAAATTGATTCAGAATTGATATTTTTAAAGGATATGCAAATGAATGATAACGGCGATCATATTGTTATGCGTAATCCATGTACAATAAAAAGTGTCACATTAAACGGTGAAATCAGCTGCAGTGATAAAAATGCCGATTGGTATTGTGCAGGGGGCGGACTGTTTTTTGAACTTCTTGACAACTCCGGAAATATGAAATTTATTCATAAAGAGTATAAATTCAATCAGGGAAATACTAAAATTATAATTGACTTTACAGATAATTCTGATTTTTTATGTGAAGGCAAACCAGCTCAAACAGATATAACAAAGGTTTCAGACAAATGCTTTTATATTTCCACTGTTTGGTGGGCAGTCTCGAGCAATATGGAAAAGGAAAATACGGATAATGTAAAATTAACAATTGACAGTATTGAAATACAATATCAGGAAAATACGTCAGCAGCGTCTTCTGTAAATTATAAGGCATTAAATCGAAACTTTAATGAAATAAATCTGACGGGTATAACGCAGATTTTAAATAACTTCAGCTGCTTTTATATAGTTACTGATAAGGATAACAATCTTGTAGAAATCAACAATGGTAATCTTGCTGAAACAATTTCACAAGAATATGCAAAAGATATTATTCAGGATAATAATGCTGTTTTAAAATTTGGTAATACAAAATACAGGCATTTTGTTACGAATACAGATAAACTTAAAATACATGCATTTATAAATAATACACAAGCAGAAAAAAATAGCCATCTGCTGTTATTAATGTCAGTATTATCAGGAGGCACTGTATTTATCCTGGTACTTATATTAATTTATTTTGTATCCGGTAAAGCAATAAAGCCTGTTAGTGAAAGTTATGAAAAACAGAAGGAATTTATCTCCAATGCCAGTCACGAGCTTAAAATGCCTATTACAGTAATTTCTGCTACAACTGAGCTTATGGAAAAGAAAAACGGTTCGGACAGACTTTTAAATTGTATTCAGATCCAATCACAGAAAATGAGCAGACTTGTTAATGAAATGCTTGACCTTACAAGACTTTCCGGAGATGATAAACTTACCATTAATTTTCAGACGTTTGATATAAGCCGTACTATTCAGAATACTGTTTTATATTTTGAAAGTGTAGCATTTGAAGAGAAAAAAGAAATTCTTTCAGATATTCAGGAAAATTTAAGCTTTAAGGGAAATCAAACTAAAATTGAAGAACTTGTTGGTATTTTGCTTGATAATGCAATTAAATATTCTGATGAACAGGCTCAGATAAAGATCAGTTTGTATTCTAAAAATGATGTAATTATATTAATTTGTGAAAATCCCTGTAGGAACTTTAATAAAGATGATATTCCTTATTTGTTTGACAGATTTTATCGTGCTGATAAATCTCATTCCGGAGAAAAAGAAGGGTTTGGACTTGGTCTTTCAATCGCAAAAGAAATAGTATCTCTTCATAAAGGAACTATAAATACTGAATATAAAAATAATGTAGTAATATTTAATATTAAATTTAAGTGACACTATCTGTAAAAAAATTCTTTAAGGCATGATACAGTACGTCCAGAACTTCAAAATACTTTTAATTTAAAGTTTTCTATTGAAGTTTATCCGGGAATATGGTAAAATATATTCGGGAGGGTGGATAAATGAACTATGAAACAGAAATAAAAATTGCTGAAAGTTTATTTTCACAGCGTGAAGAAAATTTTGGAAATGACTCGTTTGACCGTGAAATAGCTTTTTATGAAAGTATCTGTTCGGGAGATATTGCTCTGGTCAAAATGCTTGTTACCCCGCTTGGCGGTAAAGGTTACGGAATACTCAGCAAGGACAGTCTGCAAAATCTTAAATATCACTTTGCCATTTCTGCGGCATTGATCGCAAGATTCTGCGTTAAAAGCGGTATGACTCCCGAAACGGCATATCAGCTGAGTGATTATTACATTATGAAAGCTGATGAAAGTAATACGCAGGAAGAAATACACGATATACATATGGAAATGCTTGAAAGCTATACATTAAAAATGAGAAGCATAAGAAACAGTAAAACCTATTCAAAGCCAATAGCAAAAGCTATTGATTATGTAGGTGATCATCTTCACAGCAGGATACTTATTGAAGATGTTGCCGATTATCTTCAGTTGAGTATGGGATATCTTTCAAGAATGTTTAAATCTGAAACAGGAATATCATTCAGTGATTATGTTAACAGCAAGAAGATTGAAGCAGCTTCAACACTTATTCGCTTTTCTGATTACTCTGATCTTGAAATAAGTAATTTACTTTCTTTCAGCTCACATAGCTATTTTATAAAAGTATTCAGGAAATATACGGGAATGACTCCTAAAGAATATAAGAAAAGTTTTCAGATTCCTGACTTAAAACCGAATCCTCAAAAACCGCTGTAAAATCAGCGGTTTTCTTTTTGTATCATTAATTTACTATTTTTGTAAAGATGAATCAGGCAACCTTCTTGATCATGGCTGCCTGATCTTTTATCTGAATAAATATCCGGATTATACAGTGCTCAGGAAAATTTATTGTAATACTGACACTTTTTACAATATTCAGTATAATTAAAAAAATATCAAATTTAATTTTCTGTTCCGGACGGAGAAATATATGCTTCAGTATTCATGGGCAGAAGCTGGAAACCACACATAAAATAGGCATTGATAAAAACATTGAAATATGGTATAATTGCAGGTATATAAATGATCTGAAAGGAAATTGAAAATGAAACTTAAAGAAGGATTTATAACACATCAAACGGGTGATGAACAGATAATGGTGTCTGCCGGAAATACTAAGTTTAACGGACTTGTCCGCAGCAACAGCACAGCAGCGTTTATTGTAGACTGCCTTAAAAGCGATACAACTGAAAATGAAATTGTGTCAAAAATGCTTAAAAAATATGACGCTCCGGAAGAAGTATTATCTTCGGATGTGAAAAAGATTATTGATAAGCTTCGCAGTATTGGTGCTATTGATGAATAAGTCCACTTTTGAAGATGAAATTCAGCGGACGGGCAGACTTATTTATACCAATGTTGGGGACAGTATGATGCCCCTGATTCGTCAGGGAAAAGATCTGGTAATAATAGAAAAGGCTGTCGGAAGACTTAAAAAATACGATGTGCCTCTTTATAAGCGTGACAGTGGGCAGTATGTTCTTCATCGGATTCTCAAAGTCCGGGAGGACGGCTACGTTATCTGCGGTGACAATCGCTGGCAGAAAGAGTACGGCATAACTGACCGGAATATTATCGGAGTGCTGACAGGTATTGTCCGTGACGGAAAGACTATTTCTGTGAACGATAAAAAATATCGGATATATGTTCATTTGTGGTGTGACTTTTTTCCTGTCCGGGCATTTATTTTACATGCAAAGAATTTTTTGAAGAGGCGGTTAAAAAAATGAAAAATTCAAGCTTGAAATGGCTTAATTCCGTCACGGGAAAAAAGAAAATTTATATTGTGATTTTGCTGATTGTTCAGGCCGCACTTGGAATAAGCTCGGTTTTTTATGCCCTTTTGCTGAGAAATATAATCGACTTCGCTGTGGACAAAAACCGTACTGGGTTTATAGCTTTTCTGATACTTCTGATTGCACTTGTAGCAGTGCAGATCGCTTTGCGTGCGGTTGTGAGATTTCTTGAGGAGTACTCTAAAAGTACCTTTGAAAATCTGCTGAAAGGACGTCTTTTCGGTAATTTACTGAAAAAAGACTACGCTTCGGTAACGGCAGTTCATTCGGGGGAATGGCTTAACAGATTAACATCAGATACGGTTGTTACGGCAACAGGACTTGTGGAGATTATTCCCGGAATAGCAGGGATGGCAGTGAAAATGATTGGTGCTCTGGCAATGATCCTTGCTTTAGAATATAAATTCGCATTTATACTTGTTCCCTGTGGATTTTTACTTATTCTGCTGACCTATGCATTTCGCAGAACTCTGAAACGCCTTCATAAGAATATTCAGGAAAAAGATGGCGTATTGCGTACTTTTATGCAGGAAAGACTGGGAAGCATGATGATTGTCCGTACATTTTCTGCTGAACAGCAGGTTGAAGAGGAAGCAGAACAGAAAATGTCTGACCATAAGACTGCAAGAATGAGACGCAATCACTTTTCCAATATCTGTAACATTGGTTTTTCAACGGCTATGAATGGAATGTATCTGCTTGGGTTAGGCTATTGCGGCTATGGAATTATGATTGGTACTATAAGCTATGGAACGCTTATGGCAATATTACAGCTTATAAGCCAGATACAGTCGCCGTTTGCAAATATTACAGGCTATCTGCCTAAATTTTATGCTATGACAGCCAGTGCTGAACGTTTAATGGAAATAGAAAAATATGCGGACAGCTGTCCGACAGTTGCCAGAAGCAGTGGGGAAATAAAGGATTACTATAACTGTGATTTCAGTCTGATAGGCTTTTCAAACGCTGGATTTACTTATCAGCCAATTGACAATGATAAAAATAATATGCCGGTTGTTCTGAAAAATATTACGATTTCAATTTGTAAGGGTGATTATGCCGCTTTTACAGGACATTCCGGATGCGGTAAGTCTACGCTGTTAAAGCTTATAATGTGCCTGTATCCTCTGGATGAGGGAGAGCGATATCTGCTCAGTTCTGATAATGAAAAAATACCTTTGACAAGACGGTGGCAGAAGCTTTTTGCCTATGTTCCTCAGGGAAATCATCTCATGAGCGGAAGTATCCGGGAAGTGGTGGCGTTTGCTGACAAGGATAAAATGTATGATGAGGAGAAAATACACAGAGCTTTAAAAATTGCCTGTGCAGATGATTTTGTATATGAACTTGAAAACGGTGCTGATACGATTCTTGGCGAGCGTGGACAGGGACTTTCAGAGGGACAAATGCAGAGAATAGCAATTGCAAGAGCAATTTTTTCGGATAATCCTATACTTCTGCTTGATGAAGCTACAAGCTCTCTTGATGAGGATACTGAACGAAAACTCCTTGAAAATCTTCGCAAAATGACTGATAAAACAGTGCTGATTGTAACACACAGACCGGCAGCACTTGAAATTTGTGACAGAATTATTGAATTTGGTGAAAATGGAATTGAAATAAAAAAGTAGATAGGATATTTTACTTTTTTACAGAATATTACATAAAAGTACAAAATAATGTATAAAATGTTGTAAAATTAAATATAAAATTGTGCTTTTTTGTTTAAAACATAGAAACCGAAAAAAGTAGTTGACAAGAGGGAGATAAGGTGATATAATAATAAAGCTGTCGAACGAGAGAGAG
>NZ_JBJFHN010000079.1:0-11481 GCF_051893655.1 Porcipelethomonas sp.
ATCTGCTATTATTCATCTTTTCCGGGCTTTACACGTTCTTCAATTTTGTCTACAAAAAGTTTTCCGTCAAGATGATCATTTTCATGACATGCACATTGTGCGCCCAGTTCCTTTAAAGTGATTTCGAAGAATTCTCCGTATCTGTTCTGGGCTCTGAGTCTGCACTTATTCGGTCTTGTAACATATCCCCAGTCGTCCGGACAGGAAAGGCATCCTTCAACCACTCTCTGCTTACCGGATGTTTTAAGTATCTGAGGGTTTACACATTCAATAATACCCTCTCCAAGATCCATAATGAAAAGTCTTTTCAAGAATCCCACCTGAGGTGCGGCAAGTCCTACGCCCTGAGCTTTTGTAAGGGTCTGAATCATATCGTCTATAAGCTGTGCCAGCTTGTCATCAAAAACCTCAACAGGTTTGCAAACCTTATATAGAATCGGATCTTCCTTTGTTACAATTTTTCTAAGTGCCATAACTTTCTCCCTTTATGTTACTATATGCCGATATCACCATTAATATCAGCAAAAACATTAATATTGTTAAATTCTTTTATCTTGGCTGCTTCAGAAAGAATTTCTCTGACAAATTTTCTGAAATCAGATGTATTTTTACATTTCAATATGAGTCTGTACCGGAATTTTCCGTTTATTTTTCCATATGAGCATCTGACAGGTCCCAGAACCCTGAGCGGAAAACTAACACCGTTTTTCACAAGTCCCCGTATTATTTCAAGAATCTGCACTGCCGCCGATGAAGCTTTTCCATCGTCCTCGCTGCTTATTCCAATTACGCATATATCACATACAGGCGGGAAAATCAATGCCTTTCTGACTGCGATTTCCTCACGGTAAAATCCCTGATAATCCTGAGCTGCGGCAAGGTTTAGCACATAATGATCAGGCATAAAGGTCTGCAGATATGCTCTTCCCGGCTTATCTCCTCTGCCGCATCTGCCTACGACCTGAGCCGCAAGCGAAAAGGTTCGCTCATAGCTTCTGAAATCTCCGGCATACAAAGCCTTATCCACTGAAAGTATACCCACCAAAGTAACATCAGGAAAATCAAGTCCCTTGCCTATCATCTGCGTACCTATCATTATATCGTACTTGCCCTGTCCGAAGTCCCTGAAATTTTTTTCATAGGAATATCTCGACATGGTAGTATCGGCGTCCATTCTCAGTACCCTTGCCTGAGGGAACATATCCTGAAGCTGTTCTTCTATTTTCTGAGTACCAAACCCCATCTGCGCCATTCTTGTACTTCCGCATTCAGGACAGCTTTCCGCAGGAGGCTGACTGTGACCGCAGTAATGGCACATCATAGTACCATTCACCTTATGATAAGTCATTGGAATACTGCAATTAGGACAGTATACCGGCTTATGACAGTCGCAGCAGCTGATAATAGTATGGTAACCCCTTCGGTTTAAAAGCAGTATGGTCTGCTCATGATTTTCAAGATTCCTGTTTATTTCTTCTGCCAGTATTCCGCTGAACTCCGACGCATTTCCATTTTGTCGTTCTTCGTTCATATCAACAATACCTACTTTTGGCAGAACTGCTCCTGAATAACGTTTTTTCATTTCCAGAAGCTCATATATACCCTTCCGGGCATAATAATAGCTTTCTATTGACGGAGTTGCGGACGCCAGAACCAGAACAGCATTGTGAGTACGGCAGCGTTTTTTTGCAACATCAATAGCATTATACCTGGGAGAACTGTCAGATTTATAAGAACGCTCCCCCTCCTCATCAACTATAATAAGACCTATATTGTCAAGCGGTGCAAAAACAGCACTGCGTGTTCCGATAGCAATTTTTGCAAGTCCTCTCCTGATTCTTTTATATTCATCCAGACGCTGTCCCAGAGAAAGTCCGCTGTGAATTACTGCTACTGTTTCTCCGAAAAGCTCCTGAAATCTTCTGACAGTCTGAGGAGTAAGAGAAATTTCCGGAATAAGCAAAATCGCCTGTTTGCCGGAACTTATGCATTCACCGATAAGCTTTTCAAAAACTGATGTTTTACCGCTTCCGGTAACTCCATGCAAAAGAAAGCAATGGGGAGTTTCAGACTCCATCTGCTCTTTTATACGGCTGAACACCTTTTCCTGTTCCGGTGACAATATAACCGATTCCAGACTCCGGCTTCCCTTGTTTCCAATATCAACAGTTCTGAAAACCTCATATTCATATTCCTTTGCCGCACCTGAAAGAACAAGCTTTTTCTCCACCGAGTCTCCGCAGCCGCATAGATAGCAAGCCTCTTTAACAGAAATTTCATCATGCTCTGAAATTATTCCTGCGAGTTTTTTCTGTTTTGCAGTAAGCTTGAAATTTTCCGGACTGTTCTGGTATTCATCAGTCAGCTTAATCATTTTAACACTGCTGTCACCCACACTTTGTCTTCCCTTAAGCTCATATTTCACAAGTCCTCTGGCAATCAAAGATTCTAAAACCAGTCCTTTTCCCGAAGCTTTTATTTTCTCAGCAAGACTGTCCGTATCCGGAGATGACCTTAAAAATTCAAGTGTCTTTTTCTCCTCAGCAGACAGTTCCGGCAAAGCCGCATTGTCATTCAGAGTATAATGTTCCTTAATGTTAATATTCATCCCGGAAGGCAGCATAGTTTTTACTGCATCATAATAGGTACAAAAGGTATTGTCCTTAAGCCACTTTATAAGTTCCAGCATTTCCTCGTTTAAAACAGGTTCACTGTCTGCCGCAGAAATTATGGATTTAAGCTTACTGCATTCCTGTGTATCCAATGGCAATGTTTCAAGAATAAGCCCCACTCTTTTACGGTTTCCTCTTCCAAACGGAACAATAACCCGAACACCGGGAACTGCCTTTTGCACCAATGGACCTGGAATAATATATGAAAACAGTTTATCAAAGGCTAATGACGCTGAACTTACAGCCACAAGAGCCTTCATTGCACAGGAATCTCCGGAAACATCACTTAAACACATTTATTATTTAACTTCCGCATCCGGATTGTATTCAACAATTTTAAATTTTCCTGCAGCAAATTCCTCTACTGCTGTTTTTACAGGTTTTTCCTCCAGTGTTTTTTTCTCTTCATAAAGTTCATCGGCAATTTCCCTTGCTCTTTTGGCAATACCAATTACCAGTGAATAGTAACTATCATTTTTTGAAATCAATTGTGTTATTGCTGGTCTAAGCATTTTCAAGCACCTCATTAATTAAATTTTCAGCGTAAGCTGTTTTTAGCTTTTCAGCTTTTACTATTGTTTTAAAATCTTCCACAGCATCTTCAAGTGCCGCATTAACGACAACATAATCATAATTGGAAGCCTGTTTTATTTCACCTGCAGCTTCTGCAACTCTTCTGCTGATTACATCATCTGTTTCTGTTCCTCTTTTTTTAAGACGTCTTTCAAGCTCCTTTACTGACGGCGGAACAATAAATATAAATATTCCGTCAGGGCAAAGCTTTTTTACCTGCATAGCCCCCTGGACTTCTATTTCAAGGATAACATTTTTACCCTCAGCAAGCTTTTCTTCAAGTTCTTTTTTAGGAGTACCGTAATAATTTCCGCAATATTCAGCATATTCAAGCATTGCATTTTCTTTTATACGGTTTTCAAATTCTTCCTTTGATATGAAATAATAGTTAACCCCGTCAGCTTCACCTTCTCGGGGAAGTCTGGTAGTAGCAGAAATTGAATAATAAAAGCTGTCATCCTTTAAAATCTCATTTAAAACTGTACCTTTTCCGCACCCGGACGGTGCAGATACAACAATAAGCAAACCCTTATTCATCTTCCGGCTGTTCCTCCTCATCTACTCTTGCAGCAATGGTTTCCGGCTGAATTGCCGATAAAATAACATGATCGCTGTCCATTATAATAACGGCTCTGGTTCTTCTGCCATAAGTAGCGTCAACTAGTCTTCCGGCATCTCTGGCCTCCTGGACTATTCTTTTTATCGGAGCAGATTCAGGTCCGACAATTGCGACCAGTCTTGCAGACGACACCATATTTCCAAAGCCTACATTAATTAACTGCATAAAATCCTCACTATTCAATATTCTGAATTTGTTCCCTTATTTTTTCCACTTCGGACTTCATATCAACAACACATCTGGTAATCTCCAGATCCTGTGCCTTTGAACCAATTGTATTAATTTCCCTGTTGATTTCCTGAACAAGAAAATCAAGCTTTCTTCCAAGTGGTTCATTGCTTTCAAGCAATTCCCTGAACTGTTTAATATGACTGCCGAGTCTTACCGTTTCTTCATCAATAGCAATTTTTTCAGCAAAAACAGCAGTTTCAGTGAGAATTCTCTGATCATCAATATCAGTATCCCCCAAAACCTCTTTTAATTTTGCATATAATCTTTCACGATAATTTTCAGAAGTAAGCGGTGCAGCAATTTTCACCTTTTCAAGAATTTTCTCTACTGTTGAAAGCTTTTCAAGCAGATCCTCCTTAAGGGAATTGCCCTCTGCTTCACGCATAGCAACAAATTTTTGCAGTGCAGTCTCAGCGACACTGCGGACATCATTCCATATCTGTTCCTCATCATCTGCAATTTTCTGAACATTGAAAATATCAGAAAATTTTATAAGCGACGATAAAGTCAGATCATCTTCAAGATTTAAAATTTCATTTGCTTCACGAAGTGCACTTATATATCCCTGAGCCATATTTCTGTCAACTCTGATGTTTGCTTCTTTTCCATTAATATTGTTTATAGAAACGCTTACTTCAACTTTTCCTCTTGAGATACTTCCCTTTATAAATGATTTAAGCTTTTCTTCCAAATATCCATAAGCTCTTGGAACTCTGGCAGAAAATTCATAATATCTATGATTTACAGATTTAATTTCAACAGTTATGTCACGCTGATCAATTATTTGTTGTTCACGTCCATAACCGGTCATGCTTCTGATCACAGGATAACCTCCCATTACATTTGTTCACAATATACTATTATTTTATTATAGCATTCTAATGAAAAGAAATCAAGTAGAAACGGCAAAAAAATCCGACCTTTATGTAAAAGGCCGGATTTAGGGATTAAATAGGAATTATAAAAAAGGAATTAAAATGAAAAACCAAAATTATTTCTGAGGACCAAGATCATCCTGAGTGAATACTTCCAGAACTTTGCTTGTGATATATGATGAGTCTGTAAGGTCAATTATAGCATTGCCGTCATCATCAAAGTCATAGCAAGCATTAGCCTGTTCATATGCTCTTCCGCCATCTTCATCAGTAAGCGGATATTCAGACTGGCTGAGCAGATACTTATTCAGGAGAACAACGTCTGTAGATGTTACGTTATCATCAAGGTTAACGTCCCCGTAAAGAAGATCGCTTTCATCCCATGTACCTGTAGGAATAGTAACAGAATCAGTAACAGTTACTGTAACATCAATAGTTTTTCCACTTGGGAATGTTACAGTTACAGTTGTATTGCCCTTAGCAACACCAGTTACAGTACCATCAGCAGCTACAGTTGCGATTGATTCATCATTTGATTTAAATGTAGCATTATCAGTTGTTGCTGTAATCTTATCAGTTTTACCAACTTCTACAGTTATTTCTGTCTTATCAACATCTTCATCATCTTCTATTTCACTAGAACCCGGAAGTACATCTGGATAAAGATCAGCCATTGTACCAAGAGCAATCATGATATCGCCTGCATGCCAGAATCTGTGATAATTAAGCTTAACTGTTTCCATAGCTTCCTGCTTTTCTTCAGCAGTGCCATTCTTAACAGACTGGTATGCATTATAGAACTGATTTACATAACCTCTGTTATCAGAATAATATTTACCGTCAATTTCTGTACTTGTGCCATAGCCGTTTGACTGTGATGCACCATTGTTTGTACCATCGCCGTTGTCGCCAAGATACTGTGAACGAAGATCAAGGAACTTAATTCCGTAAACAAGGTGGTCACCATTAGGCATAGTACCATCATATGTAGGCTGACCATTACGTCCGTCAGGAATATATACATCCTGTTCAAACAGTCTTACCATGCTGCCATTTGTTTCTTCGATTGAAAGACCAATATCATCACGACCCATTTCCCACTCACGGTCAAGAAGTTCGTGTGCAAGGTAAAGACCCTTAGCAGCTACATCAGTATTATCTGACTTATATGCAGCTTCAGCTTCAACGCCATTAGCCTTCGCATAGTAAATAAGTGAATTAGCAAGTGAAGATACACATCCAAGGTCAGATGTACCGCGAGCTGTTACTGTACATGTAAGTCCAGCATTTGCATTTGGATCATATGTGCCGTTCCAGTCAGCAGGCTGTCCGAACCAGTCAAGTGTTGCAGGAATTGTATAAGAACCGTCTGCCTTAAGCTGAACTTCGCCAACAAACCATTCAACCCATCTGTCAAGAATAGCCTTAAGAGCATCTTCCATTGACATGTTGCCAGCAATTTTAATTGACTGAGAAACTGTTGTCGGATTTGTCTTTATATCATAGTAAAGTTCTGCAAGACGCTGAACTGCCCATACCTGGTTACCAATCCAGTGGTTTGAACCCGGATCAAGATATACAGGGTGTTCCTGATATGCCATCTTATAGAATGTTGTAGGAATATCTGTGCCATATGTTGTAGTATCACTATACTTATATGTCTCATATCTGCCGTTCCATGAGCTTGTAGCACCGCCAGCGATCGGACCATTAGCAGACTGCAGCCACAGATAGAATTCAATCTGTCTCTTAAGAGATTCTTCATAATCTGTGTAAGCATCTTCCTTAGTCTTCATACCTGCTCTTAAGCCTTCATCGGCAAGCAGAGCATAAGCAGCCAGTGGGTTCTGATAGAATTCGTGACAGTGGCTGGCACCGATCTGCCATACCCAGTTCTGACCTGTTGTAGGAAGAGCACCGCCCCATGATGTATACCATGACATCAGGTAGTGACAACCGCCTCTGCCTGAAGCAGAAGGTGAGTTAGGATTCTGGCATCCAATTTCCTTATAGTACTTATCATACATGTTATTTCTCAGCTGGTCGCCCATCTTACCTGCTTTAGCTGTGATGCTGTCATCACCTACGCCCCATCTGTTAGCAGCGTATACAGCCTGAATTGCACGGTCTTCAGCGTCAGGAGCATTTGTATAAGCAAACTGAGGTGTTATAGCCGCATCAGTATTAAAGATACCCTTCATACCTCTATTAGCCATACCATATTTAAGTTCTTCAACACATGGATGAGGAACAGTTTCCCAACATGATTCGTTAGCACCACGCTGGAATGTATTGATAAATGTGAATTTGCCATTATTTCCGCCGTATCCATACCAGTCATCAACGTCTGCCAGCCAGTGCATCAAGTAAAGACCACTGTCGCTGCCGTAAACCTGAGTAAATTTGGAGTGAATTGGGTTTATACCTGTGTTGTTCGAGTACTGCTGTGTAGGATATGTTTCAGGATCTTCATGCTCTTCGCTGTACTGAGCGCTAAGATTTGAAGTCTGCATGATATTACCCTGAACTGTAGGAATCATAACTTCCATTGACTTCCATGCTTTTGCAAGGTCACTTGAAGCATCAACTGCAACTTCATTTCCGTCAGCATCTGTTACGCTTCCGTCCTTTGAAATATAGTCTCTCATAGCAGCCATCCATACAATGTATGACATAGCTTCTGAAGTTGTTTCATGACCGTAGTCAGGAGCTTCGATAATGAGTTCCTCAACTGCGTGATACGGGATACCAAGTGAACCCTGAGACTTTGTCTGGTCACTCAAATAACCGTTTTCAACACCGTTTGTAATAACGTCATCATACAATGACAGGAATCTCTGTGCATATGTAGAATCGCCGTATGCTTCTTCCTTGGTTCTGGAACCTGCTGCAGAAACTGCCGGCATAGCAGCACTTACTGTAAGAGCTGCTGAAAGAATAGCTGCAATAACAGCCTTTTTCTTCTTAAGTATCATCAGTATTTCCCCTCTCTTAGAAAGAATTTTCGTAATTTAAATACGTACAATTTTAAGAAACAATAGATTATTTCTTAATTTTACAGCACCATCACAAAACATGCTATAAAATTTCATAATCATATTATAAAGCAGCATTTTTAAAATGTCAACACTTTAACTAAAAACTTCGCCGCCCAAAAGTCAAAATTGTATACTTGCACAGACAATCTGGATTTCTTTTGTTAATTTTGCCAACAGCACCTAATATATATATTATTTTTTGTAAATTTTGCAGATTTGATTTCCGCCTTTTTCTTTTGTTCATTATATATACAGCAGGCACACACAAAGATTTCACATTTTTATTTTATAATATTGGTGTTAAAATGAAAATTTTTGGGAAATTTACACAAACATTAATAATATAGTTACAATTTGTTCAAAAAAAGTTCATATATTTCTGGGATAATGTTAGAGTGTATATTTTTGCTTATTTACCGCTGTATTATATACATTATAATAGCTCTGTTTTCGGGGCTTTATGGATAATAAAAATCCTATAACATAATGAAAGGCATGGTATATAGATGATCGAAATAAAAAATCTAACCAAGTATTACGGTCGGAATCCCGCGGTCAGAAACTTAAGCTTTACAGTCAATGACAATGAAATCCTTGGCTTTTTAGGTCCCAACGGTGCCGGAAAATCCACCACAATGAATATTATAACAGGATATCTTCCCTCAACCAGCGGAACTGTACTTATAAACGGGGTGGACATTGCTGAAGACCCGTCAAAAGCCAAGAAAATGATGGGATATCTTCCTGAAATTCCGCCGGTTTACCTGGATATGAAGGTAAAGGAATATCTGAAGTTTGCTGCCGGAATCAAGGGTATAAAAAGAAGTCAGCGTGCTGAAGAAGTTGAAAACGCAATGGAAAAGCTTAAAATCAAGGACGTTGAAAAAAGACTTATCAGAAATCTTTCAAAGGGTTACAGACAGCGTGTGGGATTTGCTCAGGCACTTCTGGGAAATCCTAAATATCTCGTACTGGACGAGCCTACAGTTGGTCTTGATCCGAATCAGGTAATTGAAGTCAGAAATCTTATTCAGACACTAAAAAAAGACCATACTATTATTTTAAGCTCTCATATTCTTGCTGAAATTCAGGCAGTATGTGAAAGAGTTGTAATTATAAGCCATGGTGAAATACGTGCTGTTGACAGCATCAAAAACCTTGAAGAGCGCATGGGTACTGCTGCTGTTCTCAATATTAAAATTGAAGGTGATAAGGACAGTGCAGCAGATTGCATAAAAAAGACTGCCGGTGTTTTAAATATCACTGATATTGCATACGAAAAGACCAATACATATACATATAGAGTAGAAATCGACAGCGATAATGTCCGTAAGGAAATCATGTCCAATCTTATAAAGAATGATTTTGTAATCGACGAGGTAACAAGTGAAAAGCCGAATCTCGAAGAAGTATTTGTAAAACTTACCTCCCAGCCGCCTAAAAAGAAAGGGCTTAAGGATCTTCTGGAAGAAATGGATGCCGAAAATCCTTATTATGAAAATGAAGCGGACGCTTCTGAAAAGGAGGAGAATTAAAATGTTTTCTTTATATAAAAAAGAGCTTCAGTCTTACTATTATTCACCGTTTGCTTATGTTATTGCCGCCTTGTTTCTTCTGGTATTCTCACTGAGCTTTATAAACGGTATTTCCGATTTGTCCGGAAATGTGTATAAATTTTCATTTCCGAATGTATTCTATAACAATTTCTTTTACTTTATTTTCCTGATACCGGCACTTACCATGAGAACCTTTGCTGATGAAAGAAAAGGCGGAACGGAAGTACTTCTCATGTCAAGTCCGCTTAATGTGTTCCAGATCGTTCTGGCAAAGTTTCTGGCTGTTGCTACAGTATTTTTAACAATGCTGGTTCTTACAATGTTCTACCCTGTTATCACAATGATCAAAGGCGGAGTAGTATGGTCAAGCCTTATCTGCGGATATATAGGATTTTTCCTCTGGGGTCTTGTCTGCATAGCGGTAGGCATGCTGATGTCCTCATTCACTGAAAGTCCGATTATTGCTGCCATACTCGGTGAAGGCGCTATGATAATCCTTATATTTATCGACAATTTCAAGGACAGTGCACTGTTTACAAATCTTCCGGGTGTTGCTAAAATTATCGGAAGCCTTTCAACTCAGGAGCGCTTCGTTTCATTCTCACAGGGACTTTTCAGTCTTTCAGACCTTATATTCTTTGTGACAACAACGGTTCTTTTCCTTGGATGGACTATTATTTCTGTTGAAAAAAGACGCTGGAGCAGGGGGTAAAATCAAATGGATCCTAAAAAATCAAAAAAGAATATTAAATTTACTACAATTGCATGGGCTCTTGCCGCAATGCTCCTTGTAATTATTATACTTATTAATATAGCGGCTTCTACTATCGACATAAAGTTTGATATGACACCCAACAAGCTTTACAGTCTCAGTCAGACCACAACAGATTATCTTGACAGTCTGGATGATGAAGTTGATATTTATCTTCTTATGGAAATGGATGAAATAAGAAAAGATGACAGTATGCTTGCATTTACAAGCATGATGGATCAGTACAGCGAATATGACAAAATAAATCTTATTGATATAGATCCGGATACCAATCCTGACATTGTAAAGGAACTTAATCCTGACGGTTACCTTAATTTAAAAGAAGGTGATATGCTGGTAAAGTGCGGAGATCTGGTAAAAAGAATTCCTGCTTCTTCAATGTATTTGTATGAAGGAGAGTATGACGACAACGGTGAGTTCAATGTTGAAAATGCGTATTTTCAGGGAGAAAATTACATAACCGGTGCTATAAAGGCAGTCGTTGAAGGCGTTATACCTTCTGTATATTTCCTGACAGGACACGGAGAAAAAACTCTTGAAAATGACTACACAAAATTTCAGAAAAACCTCAAAAACTATAATTACGAGGCTAAAGAACTGAACCTCACAACTGAAGAAGCTGTTCCGGATGATGCCGCAATTATTATAGTTCCGGCTCCGAAAACGGATATTACAGACGCTGAAAAGGAAAAGCTTGACGCTTACATGGACAAAGGCGGAAATCTTTCACTTCTGATGTCCCCTAACGGTGATGAAACCACTTATGACAATATTCTGGAATTAATGCATGAATACGGTCTTGGCATGGACTACAACAGAGTTTATGAAACAGATTCCTCAAAGCATGTTTCCGGAGATAAATACCAGATGATGGTTAACCTTGTTGATATTACTGAGCTTGATGATACCGTAAAGGATGGTCTTACAGACCTGACTTCTGCTCTAATCGAAGATGATTCACTTATTCCTTATATGCCGGAATCACGTTCATTCTTCCAGTATATGGGTGAAAACAGCAGTGAACTTAACATCTGTCCTCTTATTGAAACCAATGAAACTGCTTACGGCGAAGCATACGGCGGAAATGAAGTAGATCCAAGCGATATCAGCGGCGTTCTTTATCTTGCTGCTTATTCGGAAAATCC
>NZ_JBJFHN010000080.1:0-11374 GCF_051893655.1 Porcipelethomonas sp.
GCACTGATTGCCGCAAGATCAGGAGTACCGGTAGTTCCAGCCGGCATCGTCTTTGAGGGAAAACTTCATTTCAGAAGCCGGGTAACTGTGAAATACGGAAAGCCTGTAATGCCGGATGAAATACATGTGGGCGAGGACATTAATCCCCACGAGCTTAAAGAAATAAAAAAGAGAATCATGGGAGAAATAAAAGAACTTGTGGAGGAAGGAAATGGCGGAAATTAAAGTTGCCAAGTCAGCCGGTTTCTGCTTTGGAGTCGACAGGGCGGTCAAGCTGGTTTACAGCGAACTTGAAAAAAAAGATAAAAAGGTAGTTACACTGGGACCTATTATTCACAATGCTGATGTGGTAAATGATCTCACTGACAGAGGAGTAAGAATCGCTCAGAGTGTGGAGGAGCTCAAAGAAGGTGAAGAAGCGGTTATTCGTTCCCATGGAGTGGGAATGGATATTTACAGTGCGCTTGAAAAAAAGGGGAATACTTATATTGATGCGACATGTCCTTTTGTGGCAAGAATACATAAAATTGTCAGGGAAAAAACGCAGGAAGGATATTTTATTCTGATTGCCGGGGATAAGAACCATCCTGAAGTGCAGGGAATTGTTGGTCATTGTGACGAAAATTACTTCGTTTTTAAAGATGAAACGCAGTTAAAAAGTTTTTTTAGTAAAAATTATAAAAATTTAGAAAAAAAGCTTGCAATTGTTGCTCAAACAACGTATAATATATTAATATGGGGAGAGTGTTTAAAGGTTATTCCAAAGGATGACGATAACATTCTTGTTTTCGATACGATTTGCAGTGCAACCTCTCAGCGTCAGTCAGATGCAGCACTTCTTTCAAAAGAGGTTGACGTTATGATCGTGGTGGGCGGAAAAAACAGTTCCAATACAATCAAGCTTTATAATGTTTGTTCTGAAAACTGTCCGTCATACCATATAGAAAATGCGGACGAGCTTTATGCATTAAACCTGAAAAATGCTGATAAAATAGGCATTACTGCCGGGGCATCCACACCGGCTTATATAATTAAGGAGGTACAAAATACCATGGCTGAAATCTTAGAAGATGACATTAATTTTGAGGAGGCACTTGAACAGTCTTTCAAAAAAGTACATACAGGAGAGCGAGTTAAGGGCTATATTGCCGCAGTTAATAACAGCGAAGCAATTGTAGATATCGGAACAAAGCACACCGGTTATGTTCCGCTTTCTGAACTGACTGATGACCAGACAAAGAAGCCTTCAGACATTGTAAATGTCGGAGATGAGGTTGATCTGATTGTAACAAAGATCAACGATCAGGAAGGCATTGTTATGCTTTCAAAGAAAAAAGTTGACGAACTTGTCGGCTTTGACAACATTTCAAAGGCTAAGGAAGAGGACGCAGTACTCGACGGCGTTGTATTAAACGTTGTTAAGGGCGGTATTCTCGTTTCTGTTGACGGAGTAAGAGTTTTTGTTCCTGCTTCACAGACAGGTCTTGGCAAGGACAAGAATCTTGACGAACTTCTGAAAAAGAAGGTTCAGCTTAAGATTATTGAAGTAAATGAATCACGCCGCAGAGCAGTAGGTTCAATCAAGGCAGTTGCAAAGGCTCAGAAGGAAGCAGCAAAGGCTGCATTCTGGGAAACAGCTGAAGTCGGCAAGGTTTATAAGGGCGAAGTAAAGTCAATTACAAGCTACGGTGCATTTGTTGATCTTGGCGGAATTGACGGAATGGTTCATATTTCTGAACTTTCATGGAGCAGAATCAAGCATCCGAGCGAAGTTGTCAAGGTAGGAGATGTTCTTGAAGTTTACATCAAGGATCTGGACAAGGAAGCAGGCAGAATTTCCCTGGGATTCAAGAAGGCTGAGGATAATCCTTGGGTTAAATTCCAGAATAATTACAATGTAGGCGATGTTGTTAAGGCAAAGATCGTTTCTATTACACCTTTCGGTGCATTTGCTCAGATTATTGAAGGCGTTGACGGTCTTATTCATATTTCTCAGATCGCAGACAAGAGAGTTGAAAATGTTAGTGACGTTCTTTCTGTAGGTCAGGAAGTTGATGTAAAGATCACTGAAATTGATATTGATAAGAAGAGAATCAGTATCTCAATCAGAGCACTTCTTGAAGATGCAGAAGCTGAAAATGCTGAAGAAACAGAAGCTGCTGAAGAAGTAACTGAATAATAATCAGTTTGAAAAAATATAAAAATCATCGGGCGAGCATTAACTCGCCCTTTGCTTTGCAAAAGAGGTTATTGTGTTGAACGGAAAAGGAAAAATGACAGCTGTATTATTATGTATGGCGGTTTTGCTTGCAGGATGCGGTCAGGCAAAGGCTCAGGTGAATGATGCTCAGGCTGCTGAAACATCATCAGTTTCGGTTACAAGTGAAACTGATGCTATAGAGTCTGCTGAAACAGAAGCAACGTCTGAGGCGGCAACAGAAAACACTTCTGAAAGTGAAACTATGGAAAGTTCAGAGAATGAAAGTTATACTGATATTGAAGACAGTGAATTTGAAATTTTTAAAGAAAATGTTATAGTGATAGGGGATTCTATTGCTTTGGGTTATGGTGCCTATGAACGGCTGCCAATGAAAAATGTGTTTGCACAGCAAAGTGTAAGCCTGACTAAAATAAACGATTATAAATTCGATTATGCAGGAACTGAAATGGCTCCTCTTGATATAGCAGAGTGTATACAGCCTGAAAATATTATTTTATCTATGGGACTTAATGATATTATATCCTATTCCGCAGATGAATTTACAGAGATGTATAAAGAGTTTTCGGACAGTGTTCTTGAAAAAAGTCCTGATTCAAATATATATATTATGGGACTGTCCCCGGTAGTTTCGGATTGCAGCTATGTAAAAAATGATAAAATTAATGATTATAATGATAGTTTATCGGAATTTTTTAAAGATTATAATAAACAGATACATTTTGTAAATTCAGCAGTGGTGCTGAGAGACAGTAAGGGATTTCTTGATAATGAATATTCAAGCGGCGATGGTATTCATCTGACCGGTGCGGCATATGATTTAATGCTGCAAGAGCTTGAAGATTATTTGTATAAATAAAAACAAAGTCCGGGAAAAGCTTGACCAAAACTTTTAATTGGATATCAGTCAAGCTAAATAAGTTCAAAAAGGCGTTACAGTTTATAAAAACTGTGACGCCTGCATAATGAAAAAATAAAAGGACGGTTGAACCGTCCTTTATTTTTTAGCCGCAGCAGTTTGAACGCTTAACGAATGAATTACAGTCTGTACATTCAGGAACTGTAGGGTTAGATTCGTGAGTACCGATTCTTACAGCATCAAGTGTGCAGTAATCTTCAGTTTCCATGTTGTGTTCGCACTGCTTTACTGTGCAGTGGATGTTAGAGTTTTTCTTCTTATCCATTTCAATCACCTTTTCATAAATAATGTATTCTCATCTGAGAACAAAATTATTATTGCCTTGAAACTAAAAAACATACATAAAAATAATTAAAAAACAACATTAAACAATTATAAAATATATACAAATATCCAAAAAATTAAAAAAAATATTGACTTTACAAAATAAATTTGTTAACATGTTAAGTGTTTAAGCGTAAGCTAAATAATTTTTAAGAAATTACAGGGGGAAAAAGAATGTCAGATTTAAATGATAACAATATCCAGAATCAGACATCGGATAATTCAGGTACAGAACCTCAGATTAATCCTGATCCGATTGTCAATGCTTCAGAACCGGCATTAAGCGGAGCTGAAATTATCAGCGGTGTTGAGCCGGCAAAGAAAAGCATTACTGCAATTTTGGTTACAATTATAATTATTATAGCCGTACTTGCAGGCGGATGCGCTGCTGCGTATAATTTTATTCCGTGGGTAAAAAATAATGTTAAAATGCTCGTTAATGACCCGGAGGAATATTATGCGTGGGTAGAAAACGAAAATATGGAAAGAACTGCTGAAAAAGCAGCAGAGATTTATGACGAACTTACAAATTCAAGTGAGCAGGACTCTCAGATAGAGCTTAAGGCTAATCTGGAAACAGATGCTATTAATGCACTGATTGAAGAAAACACAGGTGCGTCTCTTTCTGAATCAGGATTTGTTATTCCTAAGGATATTATTCTTGACGGACAGGGAACAGCAATTGACGGATATCAGGCTGCAACTGTAAAGCTGAATGCTGACGGAACAAACCTGATAACTGCAAACGTTTATCTTAAGGACGGTAAATATTATTATCAGATTCCGGAACTTTCATCTGCTTACATAGCAATGGATATGGATACTATGTTTGAAAATGCATTTTCAGAAGCTTCTGCAGAAATGCCGGCAGCTTTGCCTGAAGCAGACTCTGAAAGTGCAGAGCCTGTACTGTCACTGCTTGAAAAAATGGTATCAGGAGAAGGCGCTCAGTCAATTTTAACTGATGATGAGCTTGAAGAACTTCTTGTTAAATATTTTGATTTAGTGTTTACAAATATTAAGGATGTTGAACTGGAAAAAGGCGTTGAATGCGAAGTAGACGGCGTCAAGACGGAATATAATCAGCTTACAGCTGATATTGATGAAGGATGCCTTTACCAGATCGTTAAGGATGTTCTTAAAGAAGCCAGGGATGACAAGACAATTATTAATATTGTTGAATCCACAGGCGCAATGACAAAGGATGAATACAGGGAAGCTGTAAATAATCTTCTTGACCAGCTGGGAGAATATAATATCTCAGGCGGTGAGAAAATAGGCTCCATGAATGTGTATGTTGACAGCAACGGTATTATAAAGGGAAGATCCTTTGAGCTTGATGAAGACTTTGAAGATGAGGATTTTAAAATTGACTATATGTCTGCTAAAGACGGATCTGATGAAGCTTTTGAATTTAATCTTATGGCTGATGGTGATGGCATTGCAGTTACTGGCAATTTTAAAGAAAAGTCTGATAAGAAAACCGGAGATGCAGAAGTTTCAATAATCTCTTCAGATACAGAAGAATATGATTTTAATATTCATTTTAACGATCTTAAGGCTGAAAATGAAGAAAAGGGATATGTAAGCGGTGAATTGACTTTGGATCTTTCATCTTTTGGACTGGGAGAAATCAAAGTTAACCTCGGCTCTGATGGAAAGAGTCAGGAAATTGCAACTGATCTTAACATAAACGGTACAAACTATGGCACAATATCATTAAAGTACAGCAATGAAAAACCAGATTCTGTAACAGCATTCAGTGACAGCGAAAAGGTATATAATTACACTGATGACGGAGCAGAAATGGAAGAGTATGCAAATTCAGCAGATATTGAAGGCTTCCTGAATAACTTTACTACAGTATTTGGAATTGACTTTAATTCACTTATTGGCGGAGGATACACAGAGGATCCTTTTGGTGAGACTGATATTATTGATCCGTCTGAGACAGTTATTGAAGATGATTGGACAGGAGAAGCTGATATTCCGGAATCTGTTGAATATGATTTCAGCAAAATCAAATTTCAGATTAACGGCGGAGATGTTACATTCCCGGCTAAAATAGACGGACTCCTTGATAAGGTGGATGTTGATGTTGATAAAGTTGAAGCAGGTTACTGTGAATATTTCTATTCACAGGACGGAAGCCTTGCCGTATATGTTGAGAATACTTCTTCAGCAGCTGCCGCACCTAAGGACTGTGTAATAACAGGACTTTCAGTAACTGATGAATCAGATGTAAATCTGACCGTTGACGGAATTGGTGCCGGAAGCAAGATAAGCGATGCAGTTGCAAAGTACGGCTGTAAGTTAACTGATGATAAGAACGGTTATACTTATATTGAAGATACTGGTGATGATAATTATAATCAGATCACATTATTCTATTATGACGGAGTTATATACGAAATAGATGTTGATTTCTATTAATAATTTAATTAAAAAAGCGGCGTTTATGCCGCTTTTTTCTTATATGTAAAAAAGCAAGTTGACACTTATTTTTGATTATGCTATAATTTAACTGATAAAAATTAATGTAGAATGTGGAGGAAAATTAGTGAATATATTCATATGTGTCGGAAGTTCCTGTCATTTAAGCGGCTCGGCAAAAATAATTGAACTTATGAAATCGGCTGTGGAAAAATATAATCTGAGTGAAAAGGTTAATCTTTCCGGTGCGTTTTGTCTTGGAAAATGTACAGAGGGTGTTTCTGTTAAAATTGATGATGAAATAATATGCGGAGTTTCTCCGGAAAATTTTGATGAAATATTTGAAAAATACGTTTTGGATAAAATACAATAATCTATACATAATGGAAAGGCTTTTGTTATGGAAAATTATCTTCAGTTAAAAAAATTAAATTGCAAAAACTGCTATAAGTGTATTCGTCATTGCCCTGTAAAATCAATTAAATTTTCGGATAACCGGGCTTACATAATTGCTGATGAATGTATTTTATGCGGTACATGTTTTGTAGTCTGTCCTCAGAATGCAAAACAGATTCGTAATGATGTAAATAAAGTAAAGGATGCGATTGCATCCGGCAAGAAAGTTATGGCAAGTATTGCTCCGTCATTTGCTGCTAATTACAATGGCGTTAACATTACTCAAATGAGAAACGCATTGAAAAAGCTAGGCTTTTCTGATGCTGAAGAAACAGCGGTAGGTGCACAGATGGTTACTCATGAATATGAAAAAATAACCTTTGAAAGAAAACAGAGTGTTATAATATCCTCCTGCTGTAATTCAGTAAATACACTGATACAGAAGCACTATCCGGCTGCCTTAAAATACCTTGCAGATGTTCTTTCACCTATGCAGGCACACTGCCAGAAACTGAAAAAGGAAAATCCGGATTGCTATACAGTTTTTGTCGGTCCGTGCATATCCAAAAAGGAAGAAGCTGAAAAATATCCGGGTATTGTTGACGCTGTACTGACGTTTGAAGAGCTTACTGAATGGATGGAACAGGAAAATGTTACATTTGAAGCGGCAGACGATCCGGATGGAAAATATACTTCCAGATTATATCCTACAAATGGCGGTATCCTCAGAACCATAAAAAATCGCAATGATGAATACAGTTATATTTCTGTTGATGGTACAGAAAACTGTATAAATGCTCTTAAAGACATAATTGACGGAAAAATTCAAAACTGCTTTATTGAAATGTCTGCATGTTCCGGAAGCTGTATTGGCGGACCGGTTATGAGCCGTGAGCATAAGCTTCCGGTTACTGATTTTGTTGCAGTTGACAGATATGCAGGGGACAGGGAATATGATATACCGGAATGCGGAAGTGAAGAACTCAAAAAGGATTTCAAAAGCGATATTCTTCGTAAAGCAATGCCAAGCGGACGTATTATCAATGAAATTCTTCATAAAATGGGTAAGTCAACTGCTGAACAGGAACTTAACTGCGGCAGCTGCGGATATGACACATGCCGTGAAAAGGCTATAGCAGTTTATCAGAATAAAGCGGATTTTACTATGTGTCTGCCATTTTTAAAGGATAAGGCGGAATCATTTTCAGATAAGATTATTAATAATACACCTAATGGCATAATAGTTCTTAATGAGGAACTGATAGTACAGCAGATAAATAATGCCGCATGTGAGATACTTAATATAAAAAATCAGTCTGATATTCTGAATAATCCTATTGTTATGGTTGTGAACCCTGCTGAATATCTTAATGTAATGGATACTAAAAGAAATATTCACGATAAAAAAGTATATCTTGAACAGTATGAAAAGTATGTAGAAGAAACTATAATTTATGATCAGGAATATCATATTATTATGAGTATTATGCGTGATATTACACAGGAAGAAAATGAACGTGAAAAGCGTAACATGATTTGCAGCAATACAATTGAAATCACAGACAAGGTTATTGAAAAACAGATGAGAACGGTTCAGGAAATAGCATCTTTGCTGGGGGAGACTGTGGCTGAAACCAAGGTGGCACTTACTAATCTGAAGGAGAGTTTGGGCGATGAATAATCTTTGTACAGACGTTGGGTATCATAGCCTTTATAAATACGGTGAACAGCTTTGCGGAGATCATGTTGATGTAGTGGAAAAGGGCGACGATTATACTGTTCTGGTTCTTGCCGACGGTCTGGGCAGCGGAGTAAAAGCAAGTATTTTGTCTACGCTTACTTCTAAAATTATTTCTACCATGATGGCAAATGAGATGAGTATAGAAGAATGTGTTTCTACAATTGCAGCAACACTCCCTGTATGTGAAGTCAGAAAGGTTGCATATTCTACTTTTACTATCATGAGAATTTTAAATAACAGTGAAGCAGAACTGATTCAGTATGACAATCCTCATGTAATACTTCTCCGCAACGGAAAGAATTACGAATATGAAAAGCATAAAATGGAAACAGGCGGAAAGGTGATTTATACATCTAAAATAAGTCTGTGCGAAAATGATGTTTTTATTGCAATGAGCGACGGTGCAATTTATGCCGGAGTCGGCAAATACATGAATTTTGGCTGGCAGCGTGACAATATTATAGATTATATTGAGAAACTGTATGATGATAATTATACAGCAAAAGTTATTGCAACGCTTATTCTTGATGAATGCGATTGCCTTTACGGTCATGAACCGGGAGATGATACAACTGTTGCTGCAATAAAAATACGTACCAGAAAACCGGTAAACCTGTTATTTGGACCTCCGTCAAATCCTGATGATGTTGACAAGATGATGGAAATGTTTTTTTCAAAGGAAGGCAAAAGAATTGTAAGCGGCGGAACTACTTCCATGCTTGCAGCTGAACATCTGGGTGAAAAGGTTATTCCGGATATGGATTATTTTGATCCTGATGTTCCTCCTATTGCTCATATAAAGGGGATTGATCTTACAACGGAGGGAATTATAACTATGACAAAGGTTTTGAAATATGCTCAGAATTATCTGGCGGATAACGCATGTTACTATGACTGGAGTACTAAAAAGGACGGTGCTTCACTAATTGCCAGACTTCTGCTGGAGGAAGCAACTGATATAAACTTTTTTGTAGGACGTGCAATGAATCCTGCACATCAGAATCCGGGACTTCCGATAAATTTCAATCTTAAAATGAGGGTTGCAGACGAGCTTGCAGAGTGTCTGAAAAAAATGGGAAAAAAGATAAAAGTAACATATTTTTAAGTAAATACTGCAAATAAAAACGGCTGCATGTTTTCATGCAGCCGTGAAAAATCTATTCATTTTTAAGAAGAAAATTGTGCTTTTCTTCTAATAAGAATTTATGAAGTTTTATTCATCAAGGTAAGACTTAACCAATACCTGAAGAAGCTCATCCCTGTCTATATGGCGGATAATACTTCTTGCGTTGTTGTATGTGGTTATGTATGTCGGATCCTCCGAAAGAATATAACCAACTATCTGATTAATGGGGTTGTAGCCTTTCTGAACCAGAGCATCATAAATAATAGTAAGATTTTTCTTTAATTCTATTTCTTTTTCATCGTTAACAGAAAAAGTCATTGTTTTATCACACATTGAAACTTCAGCCCCCTTTATATTTTTATTATAACCGATATTCCGTTAATAAACAAGGGATTTAAAAAAAATTTTCTGTTTTGTAACTGTTTGACATAATTTATTTATTGATTATGCACAAAAATAAAGGGGACTCAATCAATTCTCAGGCGAGTACTTCTACCTTGTTGCTGTAAATTTTTTTCATAAGGAAGCATGCTATGATTGATGATAATATTTCAGCGATAGGGAATGTCAGCCATACTATCCATGTATTGTCGCTTCCGGTTTTAGTTAGAATCATCACAAATGCCCATGCTACCGGTATAACGAAAACAAGCTGTCTGCAAATGGAAATTATAAGCGATTCCTTTCCGCTGTTGAGAGCCTGGAATATTCCCTGAAATGCAATATTTGCTCCGGCAAAAATAAAACTTACTGAAATAATTCTTATTGCACTCATACATAATTCTTCTGTTTCACCTGACAAACCGAAAATACCGGTCAGCTTTCCATCAAATATTTCAAGGAAAATAAATCCGGCAGCCATAATGATCAGAGTATACAGCATACCATATTTTATTCCGTCATTTATTCTGGACTTGCTTTTCATACCATGATTGAAGGAAACTATAGGAGTAAGGGCATCTCTGAGACCAAATGCTGCAAAAAGAATAAACTGCTGTATTTTATAATACAGACCATAAGCTGTAACGGCATTTTCACTTACTTTGCCCAGAATTATATTCATACCATATGTCATAAATGACATAAGAGCCTGAGCAATGATAGCCGGAACGCCTATAGCATAAATTTCTCCGATTATTTTTCCGGAAGGTTTAAGATAGCTTATCTTATTTGAGATTTCCTTGTTTACTGTAAAGTGGAATATAATGGCTGCGGCAAAGGAAACACACTGTCCGATTACTGTGGCATATGCCGCACCCTTTACTCCCATTTCCGGACAGCCTAAAAGACCGTAAATCATAATCGGGTCAAGAACAATATTTGTGATTGCTCCGGCAATCTGAGCAATGGTTGAAAAGATTGAACGTCCTGTGGATTGAAGAAGCTTTTCATAAATTGAAAAGAAAACAATGCCGAATGATAAGGTACAGCATATTCTTAAATAATCTTCAGCCATTTCGGCAATAACGGAATTTGATGTCTGGGATCTGATATATATTCCGGCACCGAAAATTCCGAACAGCAAAAATACAATATAAATCACTGCTCCGAGAAAAATGGCATTTCCTGCGGTTTTGTTGACTTTTTCTGAATCACTGTTTCCAAGGGATTTTGAAAGAAGTGCATTTGCGCCTACTCCTGTTCCGATTCCCATAGCCACCATAAGCATCTGTACCGGAAAGGCAAGTGTGAGAGCGTTTATAGCTTCTTCACCGCCGACTGCCATATTGGAGACGAAAGCACTGTCAACAATATTATATACTGCTTGTAAAACCATTGACAATATCATTGGAATGCCCATTGAAAGCATAAGCTTGTTGACCGGCATTGTCCCCATTTTGTTTAATTTTACTTCTTTGTTCATTAAAAACTCTCCGTTTCATAAATTCCGGTAAACAAAAAAAGCGTAAATCCATTCCTGGATTTACGCTTTTTGCCACTCGGTAATTAAATTATAGCATAATTATTAAAATCTGTCAAGGATTATTTTTCTTCTATTGCTATGTAATATGTTTTACGAACATTTACTTGTCACTGTAAAAACCAACTGAATAAGAGATTTCAAATCCAGTGAAACAAAATTCATATTGTATTTTTTGCATATTCATATGAAGTGAAATTCTCATGACCGTATATTGTACCGTATGGTATTGTTTGATATGAGAACTTGTCCACATAGAAAAAATATGATATAATACAAGTTATGAGATATACAAG
>NZ_JBJFHN010000081.1:0-11124 GCF_051893655.1 Porcipelethomonas sp.
CAATAATTAAATAAATGATATTAATGTAATATAAAGCCCGGAAAGAATGTCTTTCCGGGTTTGTTATTTTTTCTCCATGAGATAATTAATTAAAGTTATTCCTTTTCTTTCAATTTTTTGCTCCCTTATAGTCATATATCTGCGCTTTTCAAAAAAAGGTTTTGCTGTAATGGAAGCATTAACAGTAATTATTTCTGAGTCAATATGATTTTCTAATTCATTGCAGATAGCAGTTGCTATGCCTTGATGCTGATAATCTTTATGGACATATAATCTGTCTAAATAGCCATTTCGGTCTATATCTCCAAATCCAACAATAATATCTTTTTTTACTGCAACAACTGTATAATGTTCTGAAAATGATTTGTTCCATTCAACTAAATCAACATTTCCCGTTGCCCATGCGTTCAGCTGTGTTTCCGTATAATCCTTGATATTAACAGAATGTACAGTATTATAAAATAGTTCTGCCAATGACTTACAATCTGATGGTTTATATTCTCTTATAATCATTATTTTTTCCCCGGAAATTATAAATTACTTATTTTAACATATTATAACAAATTACTGTTATATACGTCAAGTATCCTTGAAACTGGTGTTTATGTTAATAATTTTTTCATATTTTGTTGATAAAATATCTATTTTATTTTTTGAGAGTTTGTGATATAATTTTACTTGTAGAACAAAAGAAAAAAAGAAAAAACACTTTTGAACAAAGGAAGGAGCTGGAGAAATTCCGGCTTTTTTCTTTTTGTAACCACTATATATTTTTTAAAGAAGGTTAAATAAAAATTTAACGCTCTGCATGCTGAAAAATGCAGAGCGGTTTTATATATGTATTACTGATTATCACTTTCTGTGCTGTTGTTGTTTGTATTGCCTGAATCCGGCTCGTCAACAGACGCTCCTATGTATGAACTCACATCAAACATAGCTCCGGCATCAGAAGCAACCTTAGGAAGTTCGCCGTCCCACTTGTCAATAAATTCCATCATTATAATTTTATCCGTAAGCTGTGCATTTTTTAAGTTATAAGCTTCTGCTTCAGCCTTTGCTTTTTCAATAGTCTGTTCAGCTTCGACCTTGATTCTTGCCAGATCCTGTTCAGCCTTGAGTGCTTCCTGCTGGGCAGTCTGTTTAGCTTCTATAGCCTTGTTAAACTCTTCTGAAAAATCGAAATTCACTATATTGAATACTTCAATTGTCAGTCCGTAAGGATTTATCTTCTGAGAAATGGAATCCTCCATTTCAGAGGAAACAGTTTCACGATTTGTTATAAGCTGTTCAGCAGTATATTTTGCGGCAATTGATTTGACACATTCCTGAATTGCCGGATTGACTATTACATTTGTAAAATCAGTTCCGACATTTTTATAGATATCCGCTGACGCTGATTTATTAACTCTGTAGTTTATGGAGACCTTTGTGGATATTGTCTGAAGATCCTTAGAAGCCGCATTTGATTCAACTTCCGTTTTGAGTACTCTGTTATCGACCTGAACGACCTGTGTAATGAAAGGCACTTTAAAATGGATACCTTCTTCCAGTACTGTTGAAGAAACCTTGCCTAAGTTTACAACAACACCGGTATGTCCAGGGTCAACAATTGTAAAGCTGCTCAAACCCAGAATAAGCAGAGCCAGTATAATAACAACAGCTATTACAATTTTTTTCACCGGTTTGGAATTTACATTTACATAGTTTGTATTATTCATTTTAAATTCTCCTTTTAATATGTTATAAAAGATTATAGCATATATCAGTAAAAATGTCAAAGTACTTGACAATTTTTATTTAACTATGTTAAAATAAGTATATATTTTTTTAAATTGTGAAAGGAAAAATTATGGATAATAAAATTGAAAATCCCAGTTTGAGTGAACCTGAAGATTCAACTGACAATCTGGCAGAAGAAATTGTACCCGATTCTTCTCATCAGGATGAAATGATTAACAGTGCTGATGAGGAAGCGGCTGCTTTGGAAGAAACAGATGCTCAACCGGAGGAAGAACCGAAAACTCCTGTCTGGCAAATTGTAAAGGAATGGATTTGTCATAGAGGTTATGAGGAGAGTATAGTAAGAATCCTGATTGCATGGATCGCCATTGCTTTTTATGAAATGATAAAGGTGGAATATTCCTTTACAACATTTGAATTTTTCCCGGCAGTTAAAATTCCGGTTTATATTGCTCTGATTTTGGTGGTATTTGTCCTTCTGAGTATAATAAACCGACCAAAGCTTGATAAATGTCTTCTTATAGCGGTGACACTGGCGTATGGATCGTATGCTATAGCTCAGGATAACAGCTTTTACTTTACCATAGGCGGATGCGTAGTTATGGGAATAGTATGTACATATTGCGTTGGTTCATGGATTAAGGTAAGACTTAAAAAAGTTCCAACTATACTGATTGTAGCGTTATTAGGCATTATGTTCACACTGTTTACAGGAATTCTGACATCATTAAAGCATCTTCAGCACTGGTCTGCATGTTATGATTTCGGAATATTCTCACAGATGTATGAATATATGAAGGAAACAGGGCTTCCACTTACAACCTGTGAACGTGATAAACTGTTAAGTCATTTTGCTGTTCATTTTTCTCCTGTTTACTATTTGATTCTGCCGATTTATATTCTTTTCCCGACACCGGTTACATTGCTGATGTGTCAGGCGGCAGTAATTGCAAGCGGACTTATTCCTCTTTACCTTTTGTGCCGTAAATATAATCTTTCAAATCCGGCTATAGTACTTTTTTCAATATGTTATGTACTTCTACCGTCCATGTCAAACGGATGCTTCTTCTTTTTCCATGAAAACAAGTTCCTGACGCCTCTTATACTCTGGCTTGCCTATGCCCTTGAGAAAAACAAATGGCTGCCGGTTATTGTCTGCGCAATACTTGTAATGTCTGTAAAGGAAGACGCTCCGGTATATGTGGCAGTCCTCGGACTTTATTTTCTGCTGTCAAAGCGTGCACCTAAAAAGGGAATTTTCCTTATGGTTGTTGCAGTAATTTATTTCTTCACTGCTACATATTTTATTAATACTTATGGTGAAGGAACGCTTAATGACAGATTCAGTAATTTCTTCTATGACGGTTCAGACAGCTTTATAACAATTATCAAAGCAGTAATTCTCAATCCTATGTATACGCTTTATGAATGCTTTAATGAGGACAGAATAAAATTCTTCCTGCAAATGCTTGTACCTCTGGGCTTCATTCCGTTTATGATTAAAAAGCCGTCAAAATTAGTTCTTCTTATTCCGTTTATTATGTTTAATCTGATGGGTGATTATTCATATCTTCATGATATCGGCTTCCAGTATACTTATGGAAGTGCCGCATTCCTTTTCTATCTGATGGTGTTGAATTACTCAGAGCTGAAACCCGGATTCAGAAATAAGGCATTGGCAGTTGCTGTCGCTTCTTCAATATTTATGTTTATGGGAAATACCTATGGCAGACTGGATGGAATTGAATCCTATAAAAATGATAAAGAAACAATAGAAAAAATTGATAATGCTCTTGAGCTTATTCCTAAGGATTCATCTGTTGCAGTTACAACCTTCCTGCTTCCGGCACTTTATGATGTCCGTGAGATTTATGAATATGAAACAACATCACACAGAGATTCAGTAGAATATATTGTACTTGATTTAAGATATGGTTCTGATTCATATTCACCGGATGATTATGCTAATAATCCGAATTATGAAACAATAATTAATGAAAGCGGATGCGTTGCAATATTCAGAAATGTAACTGTTAATTCGTAATTTTGATAAAGTCTCTGAGAAAATTCTTGGAGACTTTTTTGTGTAGTTTACACAAATTTTTATAAAAATGCCATTAAATTTTTGATATTCTATTGACTGTTAAATAATATACTATTATAATATAAGTATAAACCTCAGCTGAATTTATGGGAGGAGGAAAAATTAATATGAAAAAAATTCTTTTTGCAGCTTCGGAGTGTGTTCCTTTTATTAAAACAGGAGGACTTGCTGATGTGGTTGGCGCACTGCCAAAAATGTTTAACAAAAACGAGTTTGATGTGAGGGTTATAATTCCCAGCTATACATGTATTCCGTGGGAGTTTCGCAGCAATTTCAAATATGTTCATCATTTTTATATGGATATGGGGCAGATGAATTTCCGTCCGCATGTTGGTATAATGCAGTATGAATACGATGGAATAACATATTATTTTGTTGACAATGAAGATTACTTCAAAAACGACAAACCGTATGGTTCCACATTGTATGATATTGAAAAATTTGTATTTTTCTCAAAGGCAGTGCTGGCAATTATGCCGGTAATCAACTTCAAACCTGATATTATTCATTGCCATGACTGGCAGACAGGTATGATTCCTGTTTTTCTCAGAACACTGTATAAGGACAATCCGTTTTACTGGGGAACAAAAACAGTAATGACTATTCATAATCTTAAATTCCAGGGTATATGGGATATTAAGACTTTTAAGAAATTCACAAATCTTCCGGATAGTATCTTTACTCCGGATAAGCTTGAATTCAAAAAAGATGCAAATATGCTAAAAGGCGGACTTGTTTATGCTGATTATATTACAACTGTAAGTAATACATATGCATACGAAATACAAACTCCGTATTATGGCGAGGGACTTGACGGACTTTTAAGAGCAAGACACCTGCAGCTTAGAGGTATTTTAAACGGAATTGATTATGATGTATATAATCCGGAAACTGATAATCAAATTTTTTACAATTATAATGTCAAAACGTTTAAAGCCAATAAGGCGAAAAATAAGCTGAAGCTTCAGGAAGAGCTTGGACTGCCGCAGGATAAAAATAAATTTATGATTGCCATTATTTCAAGACTGACTGATCAGAAAGGTCTTGATCTTGTAAACAACATGATTGAGCGTATTGCAGATGAAAACACACAATTTGTTGTACTGGGTACTGGTGATGCAAGATATGAAAATATTTTTAAGCATTTCCAGTGGAAATATCCCAACAGGGTTTCAGCAAATATCTATTTTTCAGATCAGCGTGCTCACAGAATTTATGCTGCTGCGGATGCTATGCTTGTTCCGTCAAGATTTGAACCATGCGGACTGACACAGCTTATTTCTCTGAGATATGGAACAGTTCCGATCGTAAGGGAAACAGGCGGTCTGAAGGATACAGTTGTACCGTATAATGAATTTGAGAATTATGGAACTGGTTTTTCATTTACTAATTACAATGCAAATGATATGCTTTATGTTATCAACTATGCAAAATCTGTATATTTTGACCATAGAGACAGCTGGGATAAAATTATAAAACGAGGCATGGAAGCAGATTTTTCATGGAAGAGTTCCGCATTGCAGTATGAAGGCATGTATAAATGGCTAATACAGTAAAATAAGAAATCCCCGATATTAACTATCGGGGATTTTCATATTATTTGATTTACTTAGTACCGAAAATTCTGTCTCCGGCATCGCCCATACCAGGTACGATATACTTGTTTTCATTAAGACCTTTATCTTTAACTCCACAGTAAATATCAACATCCGGATGCTCTGCCATTACTTTTTCAATACCTTCCGGAGAAGCAATAATACACATAAATTTAATGTTTTTAACTCCTGCTTTTTTCAGCTCATGGATAGCATAAACCGCTGTATTACCTGTAGCAAGCATTGGATCTACAACAATAACATCTCTTTCAGAAACATCTTCAGGGAGCTTGCAGTAATACTGCACCGCATTCTGTTCATTATCTCTGAAAATACCAATATGCCCGATTTTAGCAGCCGGTACAAGATTTGTAACACCGTCAAGCATGCCAAGACCTGCACGTAAAATAGGTACAAAAGCAAGTTTTCTTCCAGAAATGATTTTTGTTTTGGCAATGGCTACAGGAGTAGCAATTTCAACCTCTTTTAAAGGCAGATCTCTTGTTGCTTCATAGCATATAAGCATTGCAGTTTCAGATACAAGTTCTCTGAATTCCTTAACACCTGTATTTTTATCTCTCATTAAAGAAATTTTGTGCTGGATAAGCGGATGTTCAATTACATGTAATCCTGCCATAATTAGTCCTCCTAATATTATTTATTATTATTTTCTATTTCGGTTATCAGATCAATTCTTCTTTGATGACGACCGCCCTCAAATTCAGTGGTTAAAAACACATCTACAAGTTCCATAGCACTTCCCATTCCGATTGTTCTGGCACCAAGACATAAAACATTGGAATTGTTATGCAAACGAGTATATTTAGCAGTATAATAATCTGAACACAGAGCAGCACGAATTCCATGAACTTTATTTGCGGCAATTGACATGCCTGCTCCAGTACCGCATATTAATATACCTAAATCACATTTTTTATTTAAAATATTGTCTGCAACTTCCTTTGCAATTACCGGATAGTCACAGGATTCACCATTGCAGCCGATATCAAGCAGTTCGTAACCTTTTTCAGTTAAATGCTTAATAATTTCTTTTTTAAGTTCATAACCTGCATGGTCACAGCCAATTGCTATCATAAAAATCTCCAATCTCCGACATTAACAGCCGGAATGTTTATTAATAACCTTAAAATATAATATAACAAAATAAATTATATCATATTTTTTTCATAAAATCAACTGCGGCCGGAATTAATTAAATCTTTTTCTGCCTTTACCAGTTGAAGATAGCTTGCCTCTATTTCATCAGGAGACTGAGGAGTGTGATTAAGTGCCGCAAGACAAATACCGCTTCCACTTTGAAATCTTAATTGAACAGGGGACAAAGAGTAATTTTTATTACTGAATTCACTGATAAAATTTTCTGCTCCGTCACCGGTAATAATAACCTTTCCGTTAAGTCCGGATAAAATACTGTCAAGCTCTGAAACAGAAATTATCTCGTCATTCCGGCATCTTTCGAGTACGCCTTTGTTACCCCTGAACAGGGAAGTGTATACCAGATTTTTTCTTGCAGTCATAACCGGGCAGATATATCCGTCACAGCTTAGATTATAAGCCAGTCCTTCAAGAGATGAAATTCCAAAACAGGGAATATCAAGAGCAAAAGCCATTGCTTTTACAGCGGCTACGCCTATTCTTATTCCAGTGTATGAACCCGGACCGGAAGATACTGCTATACCGGTCAACTGTGAAATTTCCCTGTCACAGTCACTCAGCAGTTTTTTTGCAATTGGAAGAATAACCTGTGAGTGAGTTTTTGAGGTGTATACAGAATACTGTCCGAGCATAATACCGTCTTCATAAAGTGCTGCAGAAGCTGTTTTCCCTGATGTTTCAATTCCAAGCAGTGTCAAATCGTTCATCTCCCTTAACAGTTATTTTTCTTGTATTATCATCAATTCTTTCAATATTTATAAAAATTGAATTTTCCGGAAGTTCTTCAGCAATATTTTCAGACCATTCAACTGCAAATATACTTTCCTGTGCAGGATAATCGTAAAATCCTGTAGTTTCCAGATCGTCTGCACTCATAATACGATACATATCAAAATGATAGAGACTAATATTTGCGCCGTGATATTCATTTACAAGAGAAAATGTAGGCGATGTCACATTGTCTTCAAGTCCAAGTCCCATAGCAAGTCCACGGGTGAAAGTAGTTTTTCCCGCACCCAGACCTCCGGTGTATGCTATGACATCACCTTTTTTAAGAAGTGAACCGATCCTTTTAGCAAATTCAATTGTTTCTTCAGCACTGTGAGTAATTTTTTCCATTGCAGACCGTCCTTTAAAATATGCTTTTTACTTTAATATCAACATTATTGTCAATAATATATGCCGTCCATTTATCATCACCGGAATTTTTATAAATGTAGCATTCCAGCGGCTCTGATTCTCCGTTTCTGATGCTGGTGTAATATCTGGAAGAGCCGTATTTTTTAGGGTTTAAACTTTCATAGTCTTCAGGCTCATATTCAGTGCATTCAGAAATAAAACTTTCACAGTTTTCAATTCCTGTGATCCATACTTTCAGCCAGGAGGCGTCATTTTGCAATTCAGCATCTGAAATATAGGCATTTTCCGGAACAGTAATTCCGGTTTCATTTTCCAGAATTTCCATTTCACTTTCAGTGAAGTGAGTTTTAGAAACAGAATCTGATTTTTTACCGGCGAAAATGCATAAATGCAGAATCATATATATCAAAGTAAGAATAACAAATATAATAACAAGAATTTTAAATTTTTTCCAGTTGTTTTCCTGAGGATTTTCCGGTTCTTCCTTCATGCTTTGTTCATCGGCATTTATTTTTTCTATATCAGTATCAGTCATCAGAAAAGACCTGTAATATTTCCGTCTTTGTCGCAGTCAATATTCATAGCTGCTGGTTTTTTAGGAAGTCCCGGCATTGTCATGACATTGCCTGTCAGAGCAACGACAAATCCGGCACCTGCGGACAATTTTAGTTCACGTACTGTGATTTTAAAGTTTTCAGGTTTTCCGAGCTTTGCCGGATCGTCAGACAATGAATACTGTGTTTTTGCAACGCATACCGGAATATTGTCAAACCCGAGATTTTTAATTTCCTTTAAATCTTTTAAAGCCTGTGCCGTGAAAACAACGCCGTCAGCACGGTAAATTTCCCTGGCAATAATATCAAGTTTTTCTTCAATAGTAAGTTTTTCATCATAAAGAGGTTTAAAATCGGAAGTTCCGGCTTCAATTGTTTCGCAGATTTTCTGAGCCAGATCTATACCGCCTTCTCCGCCTTTGGTGAAGATTTCAGCCATAGAAACCTTAGCACCTTTTTCATGACAGAAGTCTTCAATAATTTTTATTTCTGCGTCAGTATCAGTATAGAAGCGGTTAACAGCGACAACGACAGGAACTCCGAACTTTTTCATATTTTCAATATGAACTCCCAGATTCACTATACCCTTTTTAAGTGCCTCAGTATTTTCAGTCTGCAAATCAGTTTTTGGAACGCCGCCGTTATATTTAAGTGCCCTTACTGTTGCAACTAAAACCACACAGTCAGGTTTAAGTCCTGCGAAACGGCATTTGATATCAAAGAACTTTTCAGCGCCCAGATCAGAACCGAATCCGGCTTCTGTAATGCAGTAGTCACCGAGCTTTAAAGCAAGTTTTGTAGCTCTTACGGAGTTGCATCCATGAGCAATATTGGCAAAAGGACCGCCGTGGATAAGTGCCGGAGTATGTTCCAGAGTCTGGACAAGGTTTGGCTTTAAAGCGTCCTTAAGAAGAGCAGTCATAGCACCCTGAATATTAAGATCTCCTGCATAAACAGGTTCGCCTGAATAATTGTATCCGATAAGAATTCTGCTTATTCTGTTTTTGAGGTCTTCAAGGTCAGATGCCAGACAGAGAATAGCCATAATTTCGGAAGCGACAGTAATCTGGAAACCGTCCTCTCTTGGGATTCCGTTTACCTTGCCGCCCATACCGATTACAATATTTCTGAGTGCACGGTCATTCATATCAAGACATCTTTTGAAAAGGATTCTTCTCTGGTCAATGCCTAATTCATTGCCCTGCTGCATGTGATTGTCGATTGCAGCACAGAGGAGATTGTTTGCAGCAGTAATAGCGTGCATATCACCTGTGAAGTGCAGATTTATATCCTCCATAGGAACGACCTGAGAATATCCGCCGCCTGCGGCTCCGCCTTTAATGCCGAAAACAGGACCGAGAGAAGGTTCTCTTAAAGCGAGGACAGCTTTTTTGCCTATTCTGTTCATTGCCTGTGCAAGGCCTACGCTTACAGTAGTTTTTCCTTCACCGGCAGGAGTAGGGTTAATGGCAGTAACTAAAATCAGCTTGCCGTTTTCCTTGTTTTCAAGTTTTTTGTAAAGCTGTTCCGACAGCTTAGCTTTGTAGTGTCCGTATAATTCAACGTCCTCAGGAGCGACTCCCATTTCCTGAGCAATTTCCATTATAGGTTTCATTTGTGCATTCTGAGCAATTTCGATATCACTTAACATTCCAGTAAATTATCATTCCGGCTGACCGGCAATGATTCTCCTTTCATAAAATATAAATAATTATAACATCTTATCAGTTAAATTGCAAGTATCACAGGCATTACTTTCAGGTTTTAGGAGTAACTATTGACAGAATTGTTTATTAGTGGTAAAATATAAAACATAAAATCATAGAAAGGACGGCGATTTTTTGAAGGTTGCTAAAAAGTTTTTAAGCATAGCTACAGCACTATTATGCGGCGTAAGTGCTTTCGCAGGGGTACAAACTCTGACTGTTAATGCTAGTATATCCAGCGAAAAAATGCCGTATGGAGATTATCTTTACTACAGGCAGGTCGATGAGGACGAGGATGGAACATATGATTATGTTAGAATCTCCGGTTGTCATTCATCTGCCGTATCAATTGAAATTCCATCAGAAATCGACGGCTTGCCTGTGACGAGTATAGGTGATAAGGCATTTTACAGCTGTATAAATCTTGAAAGCATAACTATCCCCGATAGCGTTACAAGTATAGGAAGTAATGCATTTTACTACTGTATAAGCCTTTCAAGCATAACCATTCCAGACAGTGTTACAAGTATAGGAGAAAGTGCATTTTACTCTTGTGACAGCCTTACAAGTGTAACTATACCCGATAGCGTAACGAGTATAGGAAAATATGCATTTGAAGACTGTACAAGCCTTGAAAGCATAACAATTGGCAACGGTGTGACGAGTATAGGAGATTATGTATTTAAAGCCACACCATGGCTTGAGGCAAAGCAGGCAGAAAACCCATTGGTAATTGTCAATAACATACTTATTGACGGAACAACATGCAGCGGAGATGTCGTTATTCCCGACAGCGTGACGAGTATAGGACATTATGCATTTGACTCTTGTGACAGCCTTACAAGTGTAACTATACCCGGTAGTGTGACGAGCATAGAAGGTTCTGCATTTTCTTTTTGTACAAGCCTTGAAAGCATAACAATTCCAGGCAGCGTAACGAATATAGGACATTATGCATTTTTTTATTGTGATAACCTTGAAAGCATTACAATAGAAAATCCTGAATGTGAAATCTATGATGACATCAATACAATAATCAATTTTATGGATTATAATTTTAATTATTATTTTAATGGCATAATTTATGGCTATGAAAACTCAACAGCTCA
>NZ_JBJFHN010000082.1:0-11081 GCF_051893655.1 Porcipelethomonas sp.
TAATCTTTATTTTTTGTGGAATGTGCCGATATATTTTATATATAAGTGCAAATTGTCATGCTTTTTTTAAAGCTTTAAAACACAGCAATTATTCTGAAATAATCATAAGATTGGAGAGGACTATGAAAGTTGTTATACTGGCAGGCGGACTGGGTACCCGAATAAGCGAGGAAAGCCATTTGAAGCCTAAGCCGATGATTGAAATCGGAGGAAATCCAATACTCTGGCATATAATGAAATATTATTCGTATTACGGTTATAATGATTTTATAATATGCTGCGGATACAAAGGATATGTTATAAAAGAATATTTTGCCGATTATTATCTGCATCGTTCGGACGTTACTTTTGATTTTTCAAATAAAAATGAAATGATAGTACATAACAACGTTGCTGAACCATGGCGTGTTACTATTATTGATACCGGACTTAACACTCAGACAGGTGCCAGAATAAACAGAATAAAAGATTATATCGGTCATGAGCGCTTTATGCTTACCTATGGTGACGGTGTTTCAGATGTTGATATAAACAAGCTGATAGGATTTCATGAGGAAAAGGGAAAATACGCTACCATGACTGCAATTCAGCCGGGAGGAAGATTCGGTGTTCTGGACATAGATGAGCATAATATCATAAATCGCTTTACTGAAAAAAGCAAAGAGGACGGCGGATGGATAAACGGCGGATTCATGGTTCTGGAACCTGAAATTTTCAGCTATTTAAATGATGATCCAAACCTTGTGTTTGAACAGGTGCCGCTGGAAAATATGGCTCTGGACGGTCAGCTTGCCGCATATAAACACGGCGGATTCTGGCAGTGTATGGATACGCTGAGAGATCAGAATATTTTAAACCGCCTTATTGAAGAAAACAAAGCACCATGGATAAAATGGGAATAACCTGAATGGAGAGTAAAAAATGATAATAAGAGCTAAAACTAAAATGCTTTTTGAGGGCAAGCCTCTGACTGAAAAGCAAAAAGCAAATTCCGACCTTAACATAAAAGAAATGGACGAAAAGAAAACAATACTTCAGTCTTATCCGAGAAGACTTGTTTTTGAACTTACAAATGCCTGCAATTTAAACTGTGTTATGTGCGGTAGAAATGCCGCAGATTTTAAGCTTACTTCTTTTGATATGGATCTGTTTCGGTCATTTGAGCCTATGATGGATACGATTGAAGAAGTAACATTAATGGGATGGGGTGAACCTACTATTCATCCTCATTTTAATGAGATGCTTGAGATAATTAACAGACACAGTGCCAGAAAGTATTTCTGTACAAACGGAATGAATCTGAAAAAAATCAAGGAAAGCCTTTTTAAATACAATGTTGATGTTTTTGCAGTAAGTGTTGACGGGGCAAATTATGAAACGAATTCACGCATCAGAAGAGGTTCTGACCTGAATGTTATTACCGCTGATCTTAAAGATATTGTTGCGGAAAAAAAGGCAAGAGGACTGAAATACCCATGGATAAACTTTGTTTTCTGTGCAATGAAATCAAATATTCATGAGCTTCCTGACCTTGTAAGACTTGCCGCTGAAATAGGAATTGAAGAGGTAAAGGTAGTTTATCTGACCGTTTTCGGCAATGACCTTATGAAAGAGACACTATGGGGTATGGAAGACGAGGTAAGAAAAATATTTGATGAAGCTGTAAAACTCGGCGAAGAGCTGGGCATCGTTTTAAAGCTTCCTCACATCTGCGGAGAAGATACTGCCGGAGATAAGCTTCATAAGGACTGCTTTGTGGCATGGAGAGACTTTTTCTTAGGTTCGGACGGTTATGTGCGTCCGTGTATGTCGACACCGGTGAAGTTTTTCAAATATGACGGTTCTGAGGATTTCATGAAAGTCTGGAATTCGCCGGAATATCAGAAATACCGTGAATTTGTAAACACTCAAAATATGGATTCACCGTGCAGCAGATGCTATCAGTCGTCTCACTGCAACTGGAACAGAAAATCTTCATTTATTCAGGTGGGAGAGGACTTTTCGCCGTCATGGGAAAAGCTGAATATAAAAAATGACTGATATAAGCTTTTTTAAAAATAAAAAAATTCTTCTTACCGGTCATACCGGTTTCAAAGGGACATGGCTTTCCCTTATGCTTGAATATATGGATGCTCAGATATATGGATACGCTTTGGAGGACAGTGAAAATACGCCTTTTTTTGCCGAAGCGGCACCGAAAATAGCCGGAAGCCGGATGGGATTTATTCAGGACAGGGAAAAACTTCTGGGATTTGTAAAGGAAATTCAGCCTGAAATCGTCATACATTTTGCGTCTCATTCAACCCTGAATAAGGGTGCGGAAATAACAGGCTACATATTTGACACCAATGTAACGGGACTTGTAAATCTTCTTGAAGCAGTAAGAGCAGTAAATTCGGTAAAGGCAGTTTTAGTGGTTACCAGCGACAAATGCTATAAAAACATAGAAAGCGATGAAGGGTACAGAGAAGACTCTGTACTGGGTGCACAGGATCCTTATTCTACCAGTAAGGCATGTCAGGAGCTTGTGACGGAATGCTACAGAAAATCATTTTTCAGTTCAAAAAAGCTGAATATTCCTGCGGCTACAGCAAGAGCCAGCAATGTAATAGGCGGTGGGGACTATAATCTTACAAGGCTTTTTCCGTATCTTCTGGACTGCTTTTCAAAAGGGGTGCAGGCTCAGATCAGGAATCCCGGAGCAGTCAGACCATGGCAGAATGTTCTTGACGTTCTGGGCGGATATCTTGTACTTGTCCGCAGACTTTATGAAAGCGGTGACGGTGGAAGCGATTATGCGTCTGCATTTAATTTCGGTCCTGAACCGGACGGTTTTGTGACCGTATCAGAAGCCGCAGGAATACTGGCAGAACAGTTTCCGGACGCAGATTATAAAGTCAGCGGTTCTCTTGAAAGTGTTATCGAAACGAATATTTTAAAGCTAGACAGTACAAAGGCAAAGACTATGCTGGGCTGGAAGCCGGTTTACAGCTTTGAGGATACTATAAAGCAGGCGGCTGAGTTTTCAAAACGCCGTACAGCCGGAGAGGAAACAAGAAACATAGCCTTTGAATTTATAGATGAATATATGAAAGGAAAGAAAAATGCCTGATAATAATTATAAAGACATAGAACAATTTGCTGCGGAAGTCAGAAGAGATGTTGCAAAAATTCTGCACAGAACAAGAGACTCACATATCGGCGGAGGATATTCCGCAATCGACATATTGTCCGTTTTGTATACAAGAGTTCTGAATATTACTCCTGAAAATCTTGACGATCCCAACAGAAACGTATTTATATTGAGCAAGGGACATATTGCCGCCACACTTTACACAGTACTGGCTCATAAGGGGATAATTCCCATGGAGGATCTGGACAAGCATGTTGTAAACGGCGAAAATTATGCAGGTCATTCCAGAAGATATGTTGTTCCCGGAGTTGAAATGTCAGCAGGCTCTTTAGGACACGGAGCAAATGTGGGAATCGGTATGGCTTATGCAAAACGCTGCATGGGTTATGACGGAAATGTCTACGTTCTTATGGGTGACGGGGAATGCAATGAAGGTTCTGTATGGGAGGCTGCAATGTGTGCGGCAAGATTCAGTCTTTCAAATCTGGTTCTTATTATTGACAGAAACAGACTTCAGTCATACGGCAGCGATGTTGAAGTAATGAACATGGGCGATATGGCTCAGAAATTCCGCAGCTTCGGATGTAATGTTCAGGAAATTGACGGTCATGACTATGGTCAGATACTCCGGGCTCTTATGACGTCAACGGCAAGAATGCCGTCAGCACCTACAGTTATTGTTGCAAATACTACAAAGGGAAAAGGTGCATCATTTATGGAAAATCGTCTTGAATGGCATTTTAAATCCCCTGACGACGAACAGCTTGAAATAATTTTAAAGGAGCTTGGAGCATGAGAAGTACATTTGTAAAAGTCCTTGATAAAATTGCTCAGAAGGACGAAAGGGTTATCTGTGTTATAGGCGATACAGGTTTTTCCGTATTTGAGGAATTTGAGAAAAAATACAAGGAACGATTTGTAAATATAGGAATTGCAGAACAGAATTTTGTAAGCTTTGGTGCTGGTCTTGCGGCAATGGGAATGAAACCGTTTATATATAATGTTGTGTCGTTTATGACATACCGTGCATTTGAACAGATTGAACTGGATGTATGCTTTCAGGAAAATCCGGTGGTTTTAGTGGGGGTAGGCGGAGGACATGCCTACGGTCCGGCAGGTCCTACCCATCATGGATATTTTGACTTGTCTCTTATGACGTCTTTGCCTTATATGACAGTAATATGTCCGGGCGATCCGGTTGAGATGGAGGCTGCTATGTATGCGGCATATGAGATGAACAGTCCGGTTTATATAAGAATCGGCAGAAGCGTTGACCCTGTTGTTCATACTGCCCCCATTGATTTCAGAGTCGGAAAAGGTATTGAAATGAACAAGGGCGAAAGAGCAGTGCTGCTTGTTACCGGAACAATGCTTAAGGATGGTGTTAAAGCTGTTGAAATACTTAAAAACAGCGGAATCAATATTTCCCTTTACAGTATGCCTACTGTTAAACCAATCGACAAAGAACTTGTTGAAAAATGCATGACTGAATATGAATATATTTTTACTCTGGAAGAACACAGTAAAAACGGCGGACTTGGTACAGCTGTAGGAAATGTAATGCTTGAAAGCGATATTGCTCCGAATGCAAAGCTTGTTAAATTCGGATTTCCTGATACATTTGCACCTGTTACCGGGTCAAGGGAATACTTAAACGGACTTTACGGCATTGACGCTGAAGGTGTTGCAAAAACTATTAAGGAAAAGCTTTCCGGAGAACAGAAATGAATAATATAGATAAAATTTATGATGAGTTCAATAAAATCAGACCTGATATCGAAATAAGTATTGAACAGATGAAATCCGACCTTAATGACAGATTCGATAAAATCGTTCTTTATGGTGCCGGAAGTGCCGGAATTGCATTTTTGAAATATCTTAACTGTATTGATATATATCCTGCATTTTTTGCTGACGGCAAGCCGGAAAAATGGGGAGAAAAATGTCAGGGCATTGAAATTATTTCTCCTGAGGATATAATTTCACGTGCCGGTGAAAACACTCTGGTAATCGTTACAATCAACACAGACGGCAAAAGATACTGCAAAAGCTTTGAAGAAGCCCTGAGAACAGGCGGACATACTGGAGTACATAAAAGACTCAGGGATGCCGGATGCAAAAATGTTGTGGATTATACTTATTTCAGAAGATGCCATGCGTTGTTTCATGGGGATCCTTATAATCTTCCCTCATGTTCTGACATTGAAATAATGTTAAAAAACAAAGATAATGTAGCAATGGTTTATGATTGGCTGGAGGATGATCTTTCAAGAGAAACCTATGAAAAAATCGTAAAATTCAGACTTGTTGATGACAGTATTGAAGTACCTACGCTGTCACAGGAAAATCAGTATTTTGAACCGGGACTATATGAATCAGATGAAAACGCATGCTTTGTGGACTGCGGAGCATTTAACGGTATCAGTATGCAGACTTTCTTAAAAATCAACAGTAACAGGTTTGAGCATTACTACGGTTTTGAACCGGACAAATTTAATTTTGAAAACCTTCAAAAGTTTATTGCCGGACTTCCTGAGGATATAAAAAAGCGTACGGAAATTTTTAATTGTGCGGCATATGATAAATGCGGCACTGACATGCTTTATTCGCTGAACGGTCCAGGAAGCTTTATGGCTGATATCGGAAATGAAAGTGTTGAAACAATTACAATAGATAATGCCTTAAGGGGCAGAAAAGCTACATATATAAAAATGAATATAGAAGGCTCCGAGCTTAAGGCACTTAAGGGTGCAGAGCAGACTATAAAGGCGTTTAAGCCAAGGCTTGCCATTGCCGGTTATCACAAAACATGGGATTTATGGGAAGTGCCGATGCTTATAAAAAGCTTCAGACCGGATTATAAATTCAATCTACGTTCGTATATGAATCATTTATCGTTTGTTTATTATTGTGAGTGACATGATGGAAAATAAAAATATTCTGTTGCTGGGCTGTTCCGGACTGATAAGCACAATCCTTGCTGATAAGCTTGTAAATGCCGGAGCATTTATAGATGCAGCCGGTCGGAAAACGACTGAAAATCCAAAAGTAAATTATATAGAATGGGATATTTTTGAGGATAATCCAGTCTTTTTCAGTTCTCTTAAAACGGAATATGATGCTGTTATTGTTTCCGCATGGGCAGGCAACAGACCGGATGAAAGAAATAATTCTGATATTAATATGGCATGTGCCAGGGCTTTGAAAAATCAGGTACTGGAAATATTAAAGTGTTGCCGTGTAAAGCAAATTATTCTGACGGGAAGTCAGTCAGAATACGGCAAAGCGTACGGCAGGATTGATGAAAACTTTATAATTGATAAAAGTACCATTTCGCCTTATGGCAAAGGAAAGCTTTACTTATATTATAGCCTTAAGGAATCCGCTGGGGACACTGTTGTTACAGAGCTTAGATTTCACAGTGTTTATGGATTTTTCCCGAAAAAAAAGCAGATGCTTGAAAATGTAATGAACAGTATGTTCAAAGGCAATGATGTAATGTTTTATTCGGACGGTAAACATCATTATGATTTTCTGAATGCTGATGACGGGGCGGAAGCTATTATTTCTGCTGTCAGGTATCCGGAAAACGGAATTTTTAATGTGAGTTCAAATTCCGGGGAGCGCTTCTGCGACTATATTGAAAGATTAAAATGTATTACAGGCAGTCAGAGCCGGGTGATTTACGGCAGTGAGAAATCACCTGATTTCATATTCTGTTCTGATAAATTCAGAAAACTGACAGGATGGAAAAGCAGGATCTCCTTTGAAAAGGGTGCATTAAAAATGTTTTCTGCTATTGCGTTTGAAACACTCCGGAATAAAGATGTAATAATTTATGGTGCTGGGTACTGCGGACTGGTTTTTTCAGATATGCTTGCCACAAAAAACATATTGCCGAAAGCTTTTTTTGACGCTGATCCTAAAAAACACGGACAATGCTTTAACGGAATAAAAATCAGTCCGGCATACGAGTGCAAAAATACTGACAGCATTGTAATTGTCTGTATGCTGACTGATAAATATTATCCTGAAATAAAAGAAAATCTTATAAAACTGGGATATAAAAATATAAAATATATTTATGAACTGTCATATATGGAAGAGCTTTTTGAAAATCAGCCTTTGATTTTTCACATGCCTGAAAACTGGCAGAATGAAAACTGTGAAAAGATTCAGCTGGTAAACAACTTGCTTGCAGATGATATTTCCAGGGAAACATATAAAGGTATTATTGAATTTGCCGCCGGAAATCACAGTGCTGTGATTAATGAACTGCCCATGAATCAGCAGTATTTTGCCTATGATGTTTACCGAAAAAATGACAGCGAGGTTTTTGTCGACTGCGGAGCGTTCAGAGGAGATATACTTAAATTTTTCTGTGAAAATAACAGCTGTAAATTTAATGAATATTATGCTGTAGAGCCGGATCCGGCAAATTTTTGCAGAATAGAACAGCTGCCAATGGCAAAGGACAAACGAATTCATATAATCGGATGTGCATTGTCAGACAAACCGGAAACTTTAAAAATGAAAAATTATTTAAATGAAAATTCCATTGTGTGCAGTAGCGGATTTGATGTAACAGCAGATACTCTTGACAATATTTGTGATAAATATAATATTGTTCCCACATTTATAAAAATAGATGTTGAAGGGTTTGAGGAAAAGCTCCTTGAGGGAGCTGCGAAAACTATAGAAAAGTACAAACCGCTGATTGCTATGGCAATTTATCATAAATGCGATGATTTGTGGAAGCTGCCCATAAAAATACACGATATGCTTCCCGATCACAGGCTTTTTCTCAGAAGCTATATGAACATAAATGAAACGATTTTATATGCCGTACCGGAGGAAAGGGTAGCAGATGAAATATATTAAAAATATACAGGATGTCAGGATATCAAAGATCGGACTGGGAACCGGACGGTTCGGAACGAAGGTTTCGGAATCGCTTTCCTTTGATATGCTGGATTTATTTTATGAGGGCGGAGGAACTCTTATTGATACTGCCCGGAATTACTATGAATGGGTGGAAAACGGAAGAGGAAAAAGTGAGGAATGTATTGGTAAATGGATGGATTCCAGAGGCTGCCGCCGCAATGTATGTATTTCCACAAAATGCGGAGTAAAAAACAAGGGGCATGACTGGTTTATAAATTTATCAAAAGAAATGCTGAGTCAGGAGCTTGAGGAAAGTCTGGAAGCTCTGCGGACTGATTATATTGACATTTATCTTCTCCATCGAGATGAGCCTGAAAGACCTGTTGAAGAAATTATAGAAACAATGCAGTATCTTAAGGAAAAAGGCAAGGTTAAAATAATCGGCGCTGCAAACTGGAGCTTTGAAAGACTTTATAAAGCAAATGAATATGCCAAAAAACATGGTATGGAACCTTTCCGTACAGTTCAGACATGGTGGTCTTTGGCTGAATATAAATATGAAATGTGGAATGACAGCAATACTACTCATATGGACGAAAACATGTATAATTACATGATAAATAACAATATGTTCGGTATGGCGTACACGTCCCAGTGCAAGGGATTTTTCCAGAAAGCTGTAAAAAATGGACTGGAAAATGTGGACGAGTTTTTGAAACATCGTATTGAAACAGAACGTAATTTAAAAAAGCTTGATTTTATTAAAAAATACTGTCAGGGAAATAATGTTTCACCAACATCAGTTGTCAGCGGATATATTACGTCAAATCCTCTTGAGGGAACAGCTCTTGTAAGCTGTTCGGATATGTCACAGCTTGAAGATATTTTAAGGTGTTGTGACTATGAACTGGAACATGAAGCTATCAGCAAGCTTGATAGTTTATAATATAATTATATTTAGCATTGGAGAAAAATATGGAAATAATAAATTGTGATAATCTCTCAAGACCATCAACAGAAATGCATTATAAAAAGGTTCGCTCTTATTTGTATGGAACGGAAAATAACAATGTATCAGTTATAGTTCAGGCTTATGGACGTCTTGATAAGACTAAAAACTGTGTTGAAAGCATTTTAAAATATACTAACCCCGGATATGATCTTATACTTATGGATAACGGAACACCGGATATGGAAATTGCAGATTATTTTGAAAGTGTTGAATACCCTAAAAAAAGAGTAATAAGGTTTTCTAAAAATATAACAGGAGTATACGCAGTAAATGCTACTATGCATTTACTTAAAACAAAATATATAGTACTTGTGAATAATGATGTTATAGTTACCTCACGTTGGCTTGAAAACTTGCTGATTTGTGCAGAAAGTGATGAAAGCATTGGAATGATCGTTCCAGCATCAACGAATATAAGCAATTTACAATTTGAATCGTTAGGCGGATTTGAAAGTATCGAAGAAATGCAGGATAAGGCTGATAAATTCAATGTAAGTGATCCCGGCAAATGGGAAGAGAAAATCAGACTGATCCCTACGGCTACCCTTTACCGCCGTGAAGTATTTGATGCTGTGGGAATGTATGATGTGGGTTTTATGCACGATTTCGGAGACGATGAATTCACATTCAGAGTAAGACGTGCAGGTTATAAGCTTATGCTTTGTAAGGATACCTTTGTACATCATGACCATAACCAGACTGCACTTCCACCGGAAAGAATGGCAATAAGTCAGCAGTCACGGGAGTTTTTCAGAGAAAAATATGACGGTATTGACGCATGGGCAGATACCGGAAATTATATGGGCTTTGCTTTTGAAAATGTAAGGTTTGAAGATGAAAAAGCTAAAAATATTCTTGTACTTGATGTGAAATGCGGAACACCTCTTCTTGAGGCAAAGAATTTTTTAAGAAAAAATAATTTGAAATCCGGTACCTGTAAAGCCTATACTTCGGATACCAGATATTATATTGATCTCAGAAGTATTTCAGACTGTGTTGTATGCGGAGATATTGAAAACACAATTATTAATGAAGAAAACAAGTATGATATTATCATTCTTGGAGAGGCTGTAAATCTTTACAATGCCCCTTTTAAGCTTCTGAAAAAACTGGTAAGATTAAAAAAAGAAAACGGATATCTGATTTTTCCGGTAAGCAATACAAATGACATCCGGAGTCTGTTTAGTATTCTGAATATTTCCCTTGGAGAAAATGATACTTATCCCAGACGGATGAATTATAATGATATACTAAATAAAATAGCGGATTTTGGGATAGAACATGCTGATGTTACATATACGATGCACAATATAGAAGATATGCTGAAAACCCAGATAGCATCCCTTGTTTTAAGCATGGATGTAAAGGGAGATAAAAATGCAATCATGCAGAATCTTCTTATTGAAAATTACTGGATAACAGCAAAATAAACAGGAGGACAAAATGACAGTTTCAGAGTATATATTTGATTTCCTTGAGAAAAAAGGAGTAAAAAATGTATTTATGGTATCGGGAAGCTCAGCAATGTGGCTTACAGATGCACTGAAAAGAAATGAAAAACTCAATGCTTACTGCTGTCACCATGAACAGGTTGCGGCAATGGCGGCTGACGGCTGCGGACGTGTGGGAGATGTTCCGGGAGCGTGTCTTGTAACAATAGGTCCGGGAGCTACCAACGCAATTACAGGAGTTGCTGGAGCTTTTACTGATTCGTCGCCTGTGTTTGTGGTTTCAGGACAGGCAAATTCAAAAATACTGCAATATCAGATTGACAGCGGTATAAGACAAAAAGGTACTCAGAGTCTTAATCTTGAGCCTATGATTTCTCCTGTAACCAAGTATTTTGCTGCTGTTATGACTCCGGAAAGCATACGCTATCACATGGAAAAGGCATATTATTTTGCAATGGAGGGAAGAAGAGGTCCTGTCTGGCTGGATATTCCGATTGATGTTCAGAATAAACAGATTCCTGAGGAAATGACGGGCTTTGAACCTGAAACTGAGGTATACAATATAGATGTTACAGAAACGGTTAAAAGACTTAAAGACGCT
>NZ_JBJFHN010000083.1:0-10943 GCF_051893655.1 Porcipelethomonas sp.
ATATCATAATGAGTTCTCTGAGCAATCCTCTGAGCTTCAAGAAGCTTGTTTTCCGACTTAAAATATTCTATTCGCTCCGCAAGCTCTCTGTCGATTTCTTTAATGGCATCCTGCATTTTTGCACCGCTTACAATATAATGGCTTGCAGGAAAAATAGCCGCATGCTGCAATACTGACAGAACTTCCCCAGTAAGAACGTTAATTTCAGTAATCCTGTCAATTTCATCCCCGAAAAATTCTACTCTGATTGCCTTTTCATTTGAAGCCGCAGGAAATATTTCCACTACATCTCCCCTGACCCTGAACTTATTTCTGACAAAATTAACATCATTTCTTTCATACTGTATTGCAACAAGCTCACTTAAAAGCTGATCTCTTGATTTTTCCATTCCCTGACGTATTGAAACAACCATTGAACGATAATCCTCAGGACTTCCAAGGGAATAAATACAGGATACGCTTGAAACTATAATTACATCGTTTCGTTCTGACAGAGCTGTTGTCGCAGAATGACGCATTTTATCAATTTCATCATTTACCGATGAATCTTTTTCGATATAAGTATCTGTTCCTGGGATATATGCTTCCGGCTGATAATAATCATAATAAGATACGAAATACTCAACTGCATTATTTGGGAAAAATTCCTTGAATTCAGAGCACAGCTGAGCCGCAAGAATTTTATTATGCGCAAGTACAAGTGTGGGTTTATTGATATTTGCAATAATATTTGCCATTGTAAATGTTTTTCCGGAACCAGTAACTCCGAGAAGAGTCTGTTCCTTATATCCCTTGTTGATTCCCTCTGTCAGCTTTTCTATAGCCTGCGGCTGATCGCCGGACGGCTTATAATTTGTAACCAGTTCAAATTTACGTTCTTTCATGACTTCTCCTTTATTTCAAAAGCGTAAATGCCCCGGATTCTTTCAGGGATATAGCCTGTCCTCCGGCAACAATTATATGATCAAGAAGCATTATTCCAACTGGTTTCAGAGTATTGAAAATATCTGATGTAGCCTTGATATCTTCATCTGACGGAATTAAATCACCGTTAGGATGATTATGAGCCATAATAATGCTTTCACATTTATTTTTATATGTAAATTCAACTATTTTTCTTATATTCAGGCTAACGCTTCCCGGAGTACCCTCAGCAATTACGGTACAGTCAACAAGCTTCAGCTTATCGTTAATACAGGCTATACGTATTTTCTCATTCTTTTCTCCGAGAAACTGACTTTTAAAATATTCGCACACTCCCTTAAAGCTGCCCATAGAAAGGTTTTCTCTTTGTGGTTTCAAATATTCCTTTGCAAGCTCCGGAATCAGTTTAAGCAAAATAGCTGTTGAATTGTCAACTCCTTCAATTTCTTTCAGAGACTCTATATCAGCATCAAAAACTCCGGTTATTGTTTTAAACTGATCTATAAGTCTGTGAGCAATTTCATTTGTATCCACTCTGGGTCGGGAATAAAAAAGCAGAAGTTCAAGCTTTTCATGATCTAAAAAACCGGTAAAACCATTTTTTATAAATTTTTGTCTTACTCTTTCTCTGTGTCCTTTATGAATATTTTCCGCCATACTTCCTCCGAATATTTTACTGTCCGTTTTTACTCTATATATTATAATCCTTTTTTACAAAAAATAAAAGGCTTTTTTAAAAAATATATAATTAACTTTTATAATGCGGTTGAAAAAAGAAAAATAATATGATAAAATTAATTTGTTATTAAGCTTAATACGGAGATATTTTCATGAAAGAGTTTATTATAAATAAAAATGACAGCGGTCAGCGTACGGATAAATTTTTGTCCAAGGCTGTTCCCAAACTGCCCAAATCCCTGCTTTACAAATATATACGTCTTAAACGCATTAAAGTAAACGGAAAAAGATGTGAGATTTCGCAAATGCTTTCGGAAGGAGATATCATAAGTCTTTATATAAATGATGAATTTTTTTCAGTACTGCAAACTCAGAAATTTAAAGAGCCTAAAATAATACCTGAAATTATATACGAAGATGAAAATATAATTATTGTAAACAAATCTCCGGGTGTTGATGTTCACCAAGGCTCAGCAAACGGAAAGGATACTTTAATTGACATAATAAAAGCGTATCTTTTTCATAAGGGAGAATATAATCCCGCAGAAGAAAGTACTTTTTCACCGGCAGTCTGCAACAGGCTTGACAGAAACACTTCGGGACTTGTCATTGCTGCAAAAAACGCTGCCGCATTAAGAGAAATAAACGAACGAATCAGAAATCGTGAAATCAGAAAAACTTATCTTTGTATATGCTGTGGAACACCTCCCAAAAAGCACTCTGTTGAAACTGCATATCTGAAAAAAGGCCAGCATAATCTTGTGGATATAACAGACCGTCCTGAAAGCGGATACAAAAAAATTATAACTGAATATGATATTCTGGACTCAAGAAACAATTTTTCACTTGTAAAAATAAATCTTATTACCGGCAGAACTCATCAGATACGTGCTCACATGTCGTTTCTGGGTACACCTGTCCTCGGGGATGGAAAATACGGCAATGTTCCGGCAAATAAGCGTGCTGGCATATTCCGCCAGCAGCTGTGTGCATACCGTCTGGAATTTGATTTCAAATCTCCCGGAATACTGGATTATTTAAATGGTAAAGTATTTCAGACTGATGATACAAACTTTGAATGCAAAATATTCAATAAAAAATAGAATATAAAAAGCCTCTGTTTTCAGCAGAGGCTTTAAATTATTTCTGCTTTGCAAGCAGTGTTTTTATTTTTTCATGAGGATCAATAACTGTACTGATCGAAACATCATGATTAATTGAAGCGATAAAATATGCAATATATTTTGAAACATCAACTTCATGGAACCATGGTCTTTGTAAAAGCTCCGGAGTTCTGTAAGTAAGATTTGTACCGAATACTCCTGAAATACAGCCCTCTTCATAAGCCTTATCAAACTTTTCAAGTCCGTTGGTAAAAAGTGCATAAGTACAGTAAGCGAAAAATCTTCTTGCTTTTTTCTTTTTCAAAGCATAAGCTATATCGAGTACAGACTCGCCTGATGAAATAATATCATCAGCTACAAAAACATCCTTGCCCTCAACTGAATTTCCAAGATATTCATGAGCTACAATAGGATTGCGTCCATCAATAATTTTTGAATAATCACGTCTTTTATAGAACATACCCATATCAACGCCCAGTACTGACGCATAGTACATATTTCTGTTAAGAGCACCTTCATCAGGGCTTACAACCATGAACTCATCCTTATTGATAACAAGATCGTCAACATTTTTAAATAAAGCTTTCAGAACCTGGTATGACGGAATAACATTGTCAAAGCCCATAAGCGGAATTGCATTATGAACCCTGGGATCATGTGCATCAAAGGTTACGATATTTGCAACACCCATTGACTGAAGCTCCTGAAGAGCACATGCACAGTCAAGTGATTCACGGTAGCTTCTCTTGTGCTGACGTCCGCCGTAAAGGATAGGCATAATAACATTGATTCTGTGTGCTTTGCCTGAAATTGCCTGAATAATTCTTTTCAGATCCTGATAGTGATCATCCGGGGACATATAATTTTCTCTGCCGAACATTTTGTATGTACAGCTGTAATTTCCCACATCAACAATAATAAAAATATCCTTGCCTCTTACTGTAGATTCAATAAGACCCTTTCCGTCTCCGGATGCAAATCTCGGACACTGATTTTTTATCAGAAGAGTCTCCACATTGTATCCGCCTTTTTTTGCCCACTCCACAAGATACCTGTCAATCTGGTTTCCCAGCTCTGTAGCACCTCTGAGAGCTATCAGTCCCAGAGGAGCTACGCTTGCGTCTGAATTGAATAATACTTCACTAGCTTTCACTGTCATTTTAATTTTCCCTTCCTGTTATTATTTACAGAACTTATTTACATAATGTTCAATATCATTTGTAATAATAGTTTTTGCGCTTTCGGCATTTTCTATTTCATCAACAGCAGTAGTTTTATTTTCAAGTTCCTTATATACTTTGAAGAAGTGTATCATCTCATCAAATATATGCTTTGGAACTTCCTCAATATCCTTATATGTGTTATAATTCGGATCATCAAAAGGAATAGCTATGATTTTATCATCATGCCTGCCGCTGTCGATCATTCTTATAACGCCGATAGGATAACATCTGACAAGAGTCATAGGGTACAGCGTTTCAGAACATATAACCAAAACATCAAGAGGATCTCCGTCATCTGCATATGTTCTGGGAATCAGACCATAATTTGCAGGATAATGAGTTGACGTATATAATATTCTGTCAAGCTTTATAAGTCCTGTTTCCTTATCCAGCTCATATTTGATTTTGCTGCCCTTTGGAATTTCGATAACAGCAACAAAATCCTCAGCACTTATTCTTTTTGGACTGATACTATGCCAAATATTCAATTTTTACCGCCTCTCAGATATCTCATTGATATCAATATAAATAAACTGATTTTCAATATTAGTATATCCATTTTTTAATAATTTGTCAATGTACTTTAAGATTTTTGGCACAAATTATAAAAATTGTGTAAATTCAAATATTTTTTTCATTCCTTTTGAAATTAAAATTCATTTTTTTCACTTAAAATTCCAATAAAAACCGTACATAAAAATTATGTTTGATGAGTTTAAAAATTATTGAATTTAACAATAAATAATGGTATAATGATAAAAGATGTAAAGAAAGGACGAACAAATATGTACAGCAACAGCAATTTGTCAGCAGCAGTCAATAAAATAAGCGAAATTCTCAGTGAAGTAAACAAGGCAGTTATCGGCAAGGAAGATATTACTGCCAGAGTTCTTATGACAATTATTGCAGGAGGTCATATACTCATTGAAGATATGCCCGGTGTAGGCAAAACAACAATGGCTCTTGCATTTTCAAAAGTATTTTCTCTGGAATATAAACGTATGCAGTTTACGCCGGATGTACTTCCGACCGATATCCTTGGTTTTTCTGTTTACAATCAGAACAGCGGAACATTTGAATACAAACCCGGTGCCGCAGTATGCAGTCTTTTTCTCGCTGACGAAATTAACAGAACCTCAAGTAAAACACAGTCTGCACTGCTTGAAGTAATGGAGGAAAAACGTATTTCCATAGACGGCAAAAGCTATGAACTGCCCAAACCATACATTGTAATTGCAACGCAGAATCCTATTGGTTCGGTGGGAACACAGATGCTTCCGGAATCTCAGCTGGACAGATTTACCATAAGGCTCAGTATGGGTTATCCTGATCCAAAAAATGAAATAGAAATTCTTAAAAATAAAAGCTCTGACGGTCTGACAAAGATCCGTCAGGTATCAAATGCAAATGATATTATTCTTTTGCAGAAAATAGCAGAAAACATTCATGCCGACGATGCAATATACTCTTATATCGTTCATCTGGCTGACGCTACAAGAAAACACCCTATGATAAAACTCGGATTAAGTCCAAGAGGTACTTTAAGTCTTTGCGCAATGGCAAAGGCATGCGCTGTCATGTCCGGACGAGGATATGTTATCCCGGACGATGTGGCATGCGTTTTCAGAAATGTTGCTGAACACAGAATTATTTTAAATCATAAAGCCAGACTCAGCAATTTATCTGCCGGAAATGTTTTAACAGAAATTCTCAAAAGCGTTCCGGTACCAAAAATATCAGTATAGGATATATGTTATGATTATTACAAAAATATTATATTTGATTTTAATAATAATATCTGTTTTGTTTTATATTCTTTATATAGGAGATTTTTCTCTTTATCTTATGATTTTTATTCTGGCTTTTCCGATTGTTCTTGGAATAACAATGCTTATTGCAAAATTCCGGATAAAATTCAGCATATCAACGGTTTCTGCTGTTGCTGTAAAAAAGGGAAAATGCTGTATTAAAATTAATGCTGAAAATAAAACTATTTTCCCATTTTCAAACAGTCTGATAAAAATTGAATATAAAAATAAATTTTCAGATATAAAAAATGAAATGACTGTTTCTGTCCCTATTCATTCGCTTACTAAAGAAACATTAAGCTTTTATCTTTCCTCTGATTACTGTGGTATATTAGAAATAAAAATAAAGTCTGTAAAAATATACGATTATATAAAATTATTTTCATGCAGCATCAAACCGCATGCTGAAACAAAAATTTATATTCTTCCGGACTGTAAAATTTCACTTTCATGCAGTGATGAGAGAACTATAAATTCTGATGACAGCAATATTTTTTCAAAGCATAAATCCGGAGATGATCCATCAGAAGTTTTCGACCTTAAAGACTATGCTGCCGGTGACAAAATAAGCCGTATCCACTGGAATCTCAGTTCAAGGCAAAATAAGCTTATTACCAGGCATTACAGTCAGGGAATAAACTCGTCCGTAGCTGTAGCGGCAGATATTTCGTCCCAAAAAGGAGAAGCTGATGTTTATTCCATAGATACAGTTTTAGACGCTTTGTACTCCGTTTCGATGTTTTTTATAAACGGAGAAGTTCCTTTTGAATTATATATTCAATGCTGGAATGCAGATCAGCTTAAATGTATAGAAATATCAGATATTGATTCTCTCACAGATTCTTTTTTGTATATACTTGATAATGTTTCATCAGATTCAGAAGAAAGTATATTCAAAAACGCAGAACAGATCATTGACGGAAAATCAAAAGTATTTTTTATCTGTATAGGAAACAGTCTGCCGGAAAATATAATTTCCGGCTTGGATGATACAGAAATCTCTGCGATACTTGTTAATGATTCTTTAAATCAAAGCAGATTCAGCAGTTCAGAACTTGTAAGGATTTCGGAAATCCCACCCGGAAAGCTTACTGAAAATATAGAAAAAATTTTGTTAATGTGAAACAGAAGTTTTCTTATGCATTAGCATTAAAATGGAGATTTGTATGGAGCAAAACAATTCATATAATGGGATAAGGATTATTGACAGTATGCATCTGTCAGTGCCAAAAACAAGAAAAATAATAAATATTATCCCATTGATTATTATTGCATTTTTAGGTATATGGGGAACTGTATCTTCATATCTGTCAATGTTTAATATACATCAAACAGCATCAGTCAGATTATGCATTATAGTAATTTTTGCCATCCTGACAATTATATTTATGCTTCCTAAAAAAATTCAAATCATATTGATTCCTGCCATAATAGCATATACTGTTCTTCTTTACAGAAAATGGAATCAGTTCATACTAGGATTTAAAATTATATTTAATATGACTTATTCGGAAATATATCCGGAAAAAAGAGATTATTTCCGTCTTAAGGAAACAAATATTGATGATGCCCAGTTATTTTTATACTTTTCTATTTTCATACTTACCTTTCTAATATGCTATTTTACTTTTATTCACCCGAACTTTTTTATGGGATTTTTATGCACATTTCCTTTTATTGAAATCGGTCTGTATTACGGAAAATGTCCGGATATTATTCCATCTTTTATGATGATCATTTTCTGGACTAGTCTTCTGGTAATCCAGTTTTCCGGATATAATAACGAATCTGATAAAAAAGCATCCGGATTCTTCAGAAAGTATAACAACTTCATTGCCAAACCGGGAATTAAATTCCGTATTTCCGGACTTTCATCCCTTTACATCATAGTAATCTGCTGCATTATTTTTTCAATTTCTGCAGCAGCAATAAAAATATCCGGATATAATCGCTCAGAAAAAACAAACCAGATCAGAACAAATATGAAAACCGCGGCAAGCGAATTTACTTTTGAGGATCTGGGAGAAAGTCTTGAACGATTTTCGGAATCATTCGGCATAGGAAATTATAAAATGTATAATCATAAACTGGGCAATCTGAATTCAGTAACATTTAACAGAACAACTGATTTAACAGTCTTTGCCGATTCAGTTTTGGAAGAAAATATATATCTGAAAGGATATGTGGGTGCACAGTACAGTAACAACAGCTGGGCTGATTTTCCTGACGAGCTCTATAATAAATATGACAGTATGTTTTCGGAATTCTATGAAAGCAAAAGCTTTCCACAGGATATGCTGACTGATTATATGATGAATAATTATATAACAGATCTCAGTAATATAAAAATAAAATCAAAATTCAAAAATGAAAAATATAACTATACTCCTTATTCTTCAGTTCCAGACGGAGAAATAACATATATTAATGATACCATTATAAAACTTGACAGCTTCAGTGAATACTCTTTTAAAATAGGGTCAAAACAAATAGGTTCAGACAATCTTGAAGATTTTTTAAATAACTATCATAATGAAGATACAAATAAAACCTATACAGATTTTGTCCATGAAAATTACTGTAAAGTTCCGGATACCGATGATATGGATAATCTATACGAAAAATTTATTAAAAACAGCAATATACCATATGAGGATACTTATTCAAAGCTTGATTCTATAAAAAACATTTTATCAGAAAATGCTGAATATACTTTGCGTCCCGGAAAAACACCAGATTCAGAAGATTTTGTAAGCTATTTTCTCAATGAAAATCACAAAGGATACTGCGTTCATTTTGCAACATCCGGAATAATTCTGGCACGAATGGCTGGGATTCCAGCCAGATATGCTGAAGGTTATGTAATGCTGAAAGATGATTTCAGCGATGAAAATCAGCAGGAGGACGGTAGCTATAAAATTGAAATAAAAGATGAAAGAGCACACGCCTGGGCAGAAATTTATATTGACGGTCTGGGTTGGATTCCATATGAATTTACTCCGTCAGCAGCAGCGGCACTGAATCCGGAATACAATAACAGCACAAATAACAATACCGCAAAAATCACACTCCCAACACTGCCGCATATTTCAGGTTCTCAAGCTTCCCCACAAAGTCCGAAATCAAATACAGGCAGTTCCGAACATAAAACATCAGTAATTTCCACAGATGCTCAGACATTAATTTCATCCGGAAACAATAAAACCAGTACCGGCAAAGACAAATCAGAATTCCGGACAGAAATTATGCTGACAGCTCTGGCAGTTCTTGTTGCTGCACTAATCACAGGATATATTATTGTAAATCATATTTATAAAACAAAAAAACGTATTAACAGTTTTAAAAATGGTTCAAATAAAGAAAAAGCAATTTATGCATATAATTATATTATTTTACTGCTTTCATTTATAAAAATTGAAAACAACAATATGCAATATCTCGAATTTGCTGAATATGCTGAGAAAAATACAGAGAATATTTTCCATGACAATGAATTTGTAAATGCAACTTATACGGCACTGAAAGCAAAGCTAAGTGCTGAAAATCCTGAAAATTCAGAAACTGAAAAAATAATTAATCTCGGACTGAAAACAGCAGAAACAATATATCAGCAATTAAATATATTTAAAAAGTTTTATATGAAATATATTAAAAATTTAAAATGATAAAAGGTTATTGTATCTCATACTGCTTTCTCATAATATTTTCTATAACCAGAACTGTTTCATATACAGGCTCAGCACTTAAAAGTACTGAAACGTTATTTTCCTCTGCAAGCCTTATAAAATCATCATCCGGCTTTATTCCGTCGACAAGTATGACACAGGAAATGTTTCTGCGCTTTGCAACTGCAAGGGTGTTAATATGGGCTGAAACTGTAATCCATACATCATTTTCATTCAGCTTTCCCAGAGCATAGCTGTGAATATCCGTGCATAATATTTTACTGACACACCTGCTGTCATCGGTCATACAGCATACTTTAAATTTACACTTTTCAGTCAGATCCGCAAGCTTCACTTCAAATCAACACGCATTATCACAGTAGTTCCCTCTCCGGGTGCAGAATATATCTGCATATCATCGCTATACTTTTTCATACTTGAAAAACCCGTTCCCTCTCCGAAACCCAGAGATCTGGCATGCTCATCAGCAGTAGAATATCCTTCAGTCATCGCCTGCTCTATATCATCTATACCTGGACCATTGTCCTTAAGTACCATCATAATATATTCATCATTTATGTCAATAGTTATGTTTCCGCCTCCGGCATGAATCAGCATGTTGATTTCACCCTGATACAAGGCTGTAGAAACTTTTCTTACTATCTCAGAAGAATAGCCCATTTCCTTAAGCTTATCCTGAACATCTCCTGATACAGCACCCATATTTGCAAAATCATTATTCTTTACAATATAATCTAATTTTATATTATTCATTTTATTCTCCATCAAAACGGTATTTTGCAGATTATTTTTATATAATTATACCATATTTTTTTTAATTTGCAAATTCTTATCAGATTTTTACAAATAATAACATTAATTGTGAAATTTTTATCAAATTTGTTAACTATTGACAAATAGATAGTACTTTCATTGGTTATTTGTTGAATGGATTTTAAAAGGAAAATATGGTATAATTATATGCAAAGTATAATGTTATAATTTTTAATGTTATCTTTTAAAATTTCAAGGAGGTTCAATAATGAGCAAAACTAAAAATACGGTTGCTTTTAACGGTACTGCTGAGCAAAAAGCTGAACTGCTTAAAGTGATTGCTGAAAAAAAAGATGACAAGGGTGCTCTGATGCCTGTTCTTCAGAAAGCACAGGAAATCTACGGATATCTTCCTATCGAAGTTCAGACCATTATTTCAGATGAGATGAATATTCCCCTGGAAAAAATTTATGGAGTTGCAACATTCTATTCTCAGTTTTCACTTTTTCCGAAGGGCAAATATAAAATTTCAGTCTGTCTTGGTACTGCCTGCTATGTAAAGGGTTCAGGTGATATATTCAACAAGCTTCAGGAAAAGCTTGGAATATCAGGCGGAGAATGTACTCCTGACGGCAAGTTCTCTCTCGAAGCATGCCGCTGTATAGGTGCATGCGGTCTTGCACCGGTTATGACTATAAATGACGATGTTTACGGCCGTCTTACCGTAGATGAAATAGATGAAATTCT
>NZ_JBJFHN010000084.1:0-10852 GCF_051893655.1 Porcipelethomonas sp.
CTATAACAGTATTTTTCGGATCCAGATTAGCACTTTCCTGTTCAAAATACGATATTTTTACATTTGACGCCCAGCGTATTTTTCCGGAATGCGGAAGCATTCCCTGAAGAATTTTCAGAAAGGTTGACTTTCCGATACCGTTATCTCCAATAATACCGAGCTTTTCTCCCCTTTTTATTTCAAAAGAAATATGCTCTGCAAGGATTTTTTTGCTGTTTCCGTTTCCGACAGTAATATCAGCGTCCTTTACTTCCAATATATCAAACGGAGGCTGAACACTGTATTCAAAATGTATTTTAGGCTGATTAAAAACAACAGAAGGCTTTTCAATTATTTCCATTCTGTCCAGAGCCTTCTCACGGCTTTTTGCGCTTGCAGCTGTTGATGCTCTTACTTTATTTTTAGCTATATAATCCTCAAGCTTTGCAATTTCCCTCTGCTGTGCTTCATATTCCTTCTGCTGTCGGTTAACACTTTCAGTCTTAAGATGTGTAAACGCTGTATAATTTCCCTTGTATCTGGTAAGAACTCCATGCTCGATTTCACAGACAGAAGTAACTACCTTATCCAGAAAATATCTGTCATGGGAAACTATAAGCAAAGCTCCCTTATAATCTTTCAGATAATCTTCAAGCCACAGTATCGTTTTGAAATCCAGATGGTTTGTAGGCTCGTCAAGGATAAGCAGATTAGGTTCTTCAAGCAAAAGCTTAGCTATAGCAAGACGGGTTTTCTCACCGCCGCTGAATCCGCTTATTACCCTGTCATATTCATTTTCACTGAAACCCATACCGTTTAATACAGTTTTAATTTTAACATCAGTAGTATATCCGTCATTTGACTCATAGTAAGATGCCAGTCTGGAATATTCCTCAGAAACCTCATTATTCATTTCTGAAGTTTCCTTCATTTGCTTTTCAAGTTCTTTCATACGTTCAAGCACATCATCAAGATGACGAAATACACCCTTCATTTCATCTATAACAGTACTTTCCCTGTCAAGCCCGGACATCTGCTCCAGATATCCCACAGAGGTTTTGGATGAATAAGATACTATACCGTCCTTTTCCGTTGAACGGTCGGGAAGTTCCTTACCTGTAAGAATGCGCAGCAGGGTTGTTTTTCCGCAGCCATTAACACCAATAAGACCTATTCTGTCTTTTTCATCAATTGATAAGTTAACATTCCGCAGTATCTGATTCCCGTTATAATATTTATTTATATTAATCAAATTTACCAGCATAATTTATTTCTCCGTTTTTTATATATACATTTTAATTATAACATACTGAAATTTAAAAAGCAATATTTATGACAGATTTTCAGTCAATATAAAAGGCAGCTTTTTATAGCTGCCTTTTGTATTTATTTACTTGTTTAAAAGGATCTCTGCACCGCATAAATTCTGACATAAGACACACGCCGTAACCACCATTTTTCAACGGTTCAATAAAATTATGTTCTGAGATTCCTCCAATCGCAAAAACTGGTACATTCACACTTTTGCACACCTCACGGAAAAATTCAATTCCTCTCGGAGGAATACCTTTTTTGCAGTCGGTTTCATAAACATGTCCGGCAATGAGATAATCAGCTCCCAATCTTTCAGCTTTTACACCTTCGTCAGGCGAATGAACGGATACGCCAACACGTTTAAATCCCTCCGGTTTCCCTGATTCAGCAAGCTGACTCATAGTCAGATGTACATTTTCAATACCAAGTTTTAAAGCAATATCCGGACGATTCAGAGCAATATTTTTTTTATATTCACTATTTTCAGCCACTATATCTGCTGCAATCTGTTCATATTCGGCATCATTCAGATCCTTTTCTCTCAGTATTACCTCAAAGGGTTCAGCACGAAGAATTTCCCTTACACGAATAATAAAATCATCAGTGCAAAGCTTTCTGTTTGTTACTGCTATAACCATATATTCTTACACTCTCACATAATCAGTGAAAACAGGCTGAAGTCCTTTATTAAACAGTGAATTTCTCACTTCATCTACACTTCTGGGATCTGAAATTTCAAACTGTTCATCACCCTTTTGCTCGTTATCACCATGTCCGCCAATACCCACTTTTACTCCGGCTGAAATCTTTGTAGCTGCCAGACCGACTACATTATCTCTGAATCCTGCACGTTCACGGGTCGAAATAGTTATCCCCGCATAAGGCATAAAAAGTCTGTAGGCAAGCATGACCTGAAGCAGCTGCTTTTCATGAACATCATTAGGATTATTGTCCTCATTATTTATATATGGACGCAGTCTGGGCAGTGAATAGGAAATTTCAGCCCATGGATATTTCTGCTGAATCAAAAACGCATGAAGACCTGCGGCATAGGCATCTTTTCTGAAATCGCCCAGTCCCAGTAAAGAACCGAAAGCCACTCCCCTCATTCCGCCCATCAATGCACGCTCCTGGGCATTAAAACGATAAGGGAAAACTCTTTTAGCTCCTCTGAGATGAACTTCTTCATATTTTACAGGATCATATGTTTCCTGGTAAACACTGACAAAATCAGCACCTGCTCTTTTAAGCATAGCATATTCATCAGAATTCATAGGATAAACCTCTATGCCTATTGTGGAAAAATATTTTTTTGCAAGTCTTACAGCATCAGCAATGTATTCAACAGGTGATGCTTTTTTAGATTCTCCTGTCAGCAGAAGAATTTCACGAAGTCCTGTAGAAGAAATTGTTTTATATTCTTCTTCAATTTCCTCCATGGAAAGCTTTCCTCTTTTTATTTTGTTTGAGCAGTTAAATCCACAGTAAACACAATAGTTTTCACAATAATTTGCTATATATAATGGTGTAAACATACATATTGTATTACCAAAATGTTTTGCAGTTTCCTGTTTTGCCCTCTGTGCCATCTGTTCAAGCAATGGTTCTGCAGCTGGCGAAAGCAATACAGCAAGATCGGATACGTTCATATTATCTTTAGCAAGAACATTTCTCACATCAACAGCCGTATATCTGGAATAATCATATTCATCTGTCATAGCAAGAACCTTATTCATAATGCCATGGTCTATCTGCTCCATACCTTCCTGGTATTTCATATGATCAGTTTCACGAATTTTTATCATTTCCATCAATCCTCCAGAAATCCTGTAAGCGGACTGGAAGCTTCTGCCCTATGCTCCAGAACTCGTCCCATACCGGCTAAATATGCCAGTCTTCCTGATTCAACCGCAAGTTTGAATGCTTCTGCCATTTGTCCTACATTTCCGGCTGTTGCCACAGCAGTATTTGCCATTACTGCTGCACATCCCATTTCCATAGCCTCACATGCCTGAGACGGACGTCCGATACCTGCATCAACAATAATCGGCAGATCAATTTCCTCAACCAGAATTTTAATAAAATCCTTTGTTACAAGTCCCTTGTTGCTGCCTATAGGTGCTGCCAGAGGCATTACTGCCGCAGCTCCTGCATTTGCAAGCTCTCTTGCCGCATTTAAATCCGGATACATATAAGGCATTACAATAAATCCCTCAGCTGCCAGCATTTTTGTGGCTTTTATTGTTTCATAATTATCCGGAAGGAGGTATTTGCTGTCACGTATAACTTCAACCTTTACAAAATCACCACAGCCCAGTTCTCTTGCAAGTCTTGCGATCTTTACAGCTTCTTCAGCCGTTCTCGCACCGCTTGTATTTGGAAGCAGTGTTATTCCCTTAGGAATATAATCCAGAATACTGTCACTGCTTCCGGAATCCGCACGTCTTACAGCAAGAGTTGCCATTTCAACTCCTGCCTTTTCAATAACTGTTTTTGTCATATCCATAGAAAATTTTCCGGAGCCCAATATAAATCGTGAATTAAATTCATGTCCTCCGATAATAAGCTTATCATTATTCATTTCAACATTTCTCCTTTTCAAGGCTCATCATTTTCCATTATAAGCCTTAATATCATATTTGCCTGATGTCCGGCGCAGACATTAACTCTCGGCGCCATTAATCCGTTTCCCGGTTTTGCTTCTGATTCATTGTCACCGCATATATACAGATTGTTCATAACCTTTCGTGTTATTATTTTATTTGAACTGTCAAATCCCGCCATTCCCGAACCGCATACCAGTTTCTTTTCAGGAAAATTCATAATCACTGTTTCTGTAAGCATCGCCTTTGATTCAGGGTTATCAAAAGCTTCGCATATTATATCGCAGTCACCAACAAGTGAAGTACAATTTTCAGCAGTAATTTTTTCATTTATACAGCATACATCAATAAACGGGTTTATTTTTTTGATCTGACTTTGCAAAGCATCAGTTTTATTCATTCCCAGATGTTCTATATAATAATTCTGCCGGTTTAAATTGCTAGGTTCAACAATATCAAAATCTATAAGTTTAAGATATCCTATACCTGTTCTTGCGAGCATAACAGCAATATTTGATCCCAGTCCTCCAAGACCACAGACCGCAACCTTCGCTCTTTTAACTTTTTTATGAACTTCAGGAGTATGTCGTGCCGCCATAAGACTTTCCAGCTGTTCACGTTCCGGCATAACTCCCTTCTTTATAATATTTACAGTATCATTGTCATTAAGCGTCATATCCTGAGAGGTCTGAAATCCGTTTAAAATAGTAATGCAATCAGATGAATAATATTTATCCCTGACTTCGAAAAGACTTCTGCAAGAAATATCAACAGGTTTCCCGTTTAAAATAATTTTCATCAGCCGCCTCCAACAAAACTTACAACTTCAAGACTATCATCAGATTCAGTTTTAGTTTGTGCATACTCTGCTTTAGGAACTATTTCTCCGTTTTTCATAACAGCAATTTTTTTCAGGTTAAAACCGTTCTTTTCAAGTATGTCAGCCAGTGAATCGCCAACAGTAAATTCAGTTTCCTTACCGTTTATTTTCATTTTTACCTCCTTATTATTCTCAAAAAGACAAAAAAGGGGCTGCACCCGTGGTGGTGCACCCCTTCATTCATGAGATTACAATATAAAAATTACATGTTTATTATATCAAATTTTTTCACTAGTGTCAAGTACTTTTTAGATTATTTATCGATATCCAGCAAAAAAACTCGTTTCAAAGCCACTGCATCTAATATATTAACTTTTCCGTCTGATGTCAGATCTGAATTATCTAACTGATCCTGTGTAAAATCTGATAATTTAAGGAGATATTTCTGCAATAAAACAATATCAGCAATTTCAATATTTCCATCAAGGTTTACATCACCCGGAAGAATATTATCAGAAGTTTCATCTGTTACATCCATTGTTGTATCTGCAGTAACTTCCGGAATGTCATATCCTTCAATAATTGAGTAGTATGCAGGCTTTGCTGTAAAGTCCTCGTTAAACAGAAGCGGACATCTTGACGCTCTCCAGCTCTTGTCATCGGTTGTTCCCCAGAATACAACAGCAGAAACACTGTCGGAATATTTAACGCATGCGTCCATAATCTGACGGTACATATCAGCCTGTTTTTCAAATCCCGCTTCAGAAGTATCAGAAGTTGTTATATCAAGCTCTGTAATCTGAATATCAAGACCTGTTTCAGAAAAAGCTTTCAGAGCCTTTTCATATGAAGCAACAGTCGGATAACCAACGTCCAGATGTGACTGCATTCCGATACCGTCGATCAGGCCTTTTTCCTTAAGATCATTTGCCATTTCAACTATAGCTGCAGTTTTACCTGTTTCATATTCATTAAAGTCATTGTAATAAAGCTTGCATCCTTCAGGAGCATACTTTCTGGCATATTCAAAAGCCGGTTCGATAAATGAATTATCACCGAAAATCTGTACCCATGCAGAATTATCTGAGCCATTAGCACCCTGTGCACCGGCTGTACGATGACTTCCGTCATTAAGCCATGCTTCATTTACAACATCCCATGCATAAAAATCAACTGTCGGATATTCTTCCTCAAGTGCTGCAAAAACGTTTTTAATATAATTCTCCATACGCTGAAGCATTATTTCCTCGGAAACCCATTCTCCGCTGTCTGTGAATCCTGTTTTAAAGAACCAGTCAGGCGTCTGGCTATGCCATACAAGTACATGTCCTCTTACAGAAATATTATTATCACGGCAGAAATTAAGTATTTCTCTGGCACTTGCAATGTTTACTACCGGATTTGTTTCGCTGCCGGATGCAATTGTAGCCGACTGATCAAGAATTGATTCAGGTTTAAGCTCGTTGCCGAGAGTTATACTATTGTAATGCTTTTTGATCAGTTCCTGAGCAGATTTAGGTGCAAGTTCAGAAGTAGTTACAGCACCGCCTATCTTAAAATAAGGAGAAAAAACATCCTTCAGCGATGGTATATCCTGCTGAATCTCGTATACCGGAGCAGTCTTAATTGTAAAATTATCTACTGAAATATTAACATTAGTATCACTGCATTCAAAATAAATATATGCCTTTGTAACACCCTTAGGAATGCTGAATTTTGTTTCATCTATTTCTGCCCAATCTCCCTGCTGAGAAATTGAAGAATTAAGATTTGAGAATTTTCTTGTTCCCTCTGAATCAGTATATTCCATACTCATCTGAACTGTAGCATGCCAAGGCGTCTTTACCATTGCCGAAACAATATATTCCTCACCCTGTTCAATCATATTATCAAGGAGAATCTGAGGACCCTGCCAGCTTTTTTCTCTGCCGGTAAATAAAAGGCAGGAGCCACCGCCATAACCACCTGTAGTGTCAATCGTGGAACTGCCATATCCGTCTCTTCCTGTAAAATCATTCACTCCGTCTTCAAAATCAGCAGTATAAATAATGTTTTCTGTGCTTTCAGCATCCTCAGCGAAAGCCACCGAACCGGTAAATGAATTCAAAGTTCCGGAAACCGGAAGTGCAGATAACAGCATCACAGAACTCATTAATCCGGCTAAGATTTGTTTGCCAAATAACTTCTTCATAGTAAAAACCTCCGTTCAAGAATTTATATGTTAATTTTACCATATTAAGTTCAATTTGTCAATTACATCTGTAACATTTTGCTTGATTTATAAAAAAAGACAGTCCCTAGGACTGTCTTTTTGCAATATATCTTATTTTTTCATCATACTTGCAACTTCATCAGCGAAATTGTCTTCTTTCTTTTCAACGCCTTCGCCTCTTTCAAAGCAAACATAGTCAACTACCTTAATTGTAGTATTTGCTTCTTTAGCACAATGATCAACATACTTCTGAACTGTAAATGAACCATCCTTAACAAATTCCTGATCCAGCAGACAGTTTTCAGAATAATACTTGCCAATTTTGCCTTCAACAATCTTTGCTTTAACCTGTTCAGGCTTATTAGCCATCTTAGGATCTTCATCCATCTGAGCTATCATAATCTTCTTTTCAGATTCAATAACATCAGCAGGAACATCTTCTCGCTTCAAATAAGGAGCCTTTAAAGCTGCAACCTGAAGTGCGCAGTCCTTACCGCATGTTAAAACAGCATCAGCAGCACCTGCAGGAGATTCCAGATTAACCATAACACCAATTTTTCCGCCGCCGTGAACATAAGGAACAAGAATGCCTTCCATTCTCTTGAATCTTCTGATGTGCATATTTTCACGAATCTTAAGGAAAAGTTCCTGAAGAGCTTCAGCAACAGTTACAGAACCGCCTGAAATCTGAGCTGCATTAAGAGCATCAACATCAGCAGGATTTTTGTCAATAATTGTCTGAGCCACGTCAGTAACAAATTTCTTAAATTCATCATTGTTTGCAGCAAAGTCTGTTTCGATGTTTACTTCAACAACAGCACCTACAGTATGATCAGCATTTGTCAAAGCCATAACGATACCTTCAGCAGCAACTCTTCCTGATTTCTTAGCCTGAGTTGCAAGACCTTTTTCTCTTAAAATTACTGTTGCCTTTTCAAAATCACCGTCAGCTTCAACAAGAGCCTTTTTACAGTCCATCATGCCAACGCCTGTCTGCTTACGAAGTTCAGCAACGTCTTTAGCTGTAATATTAGCCATTATAAATTCCTCCAGATATTTTTTCAGAAAAACCCGAATATCCAAAATATATCCGGGTTTATTTTTAATAATTATTCTTCTTCAGCTGCTGTTTCTTCAGTTTCAGCCTCATCAGCAACTTCAGTTGTATCTTCACCCTGTCTGCCTTCGATAATTGCATTTGCAATTGTACCGGCAATGAGCTTTACAGCTCTGATAGCATCGTCATTACCAGGAATTACATAATCAATTTCATCCGGATCACAGTTTGTATCAACAATAGCTACAATCGGAATATTCAGTTTCTTTGCTTCTGCTACTGCAATCTTTTCTTTTCTTGGATCAACAATGAAAAGTGCAGCCGGAAGAGTATCCATATTCTTGATACCGCCCATAAACTTTTCAAGCTTTTCAATTTCAAGATTCAGCTTAACAACCTCCTTTTTCGGGAGAAGCTCAAAAGTTCCGTCTTCTTCCATTGCGTGGAGCTGTTCCAGTCTCTTGATTCTTGTCTGGATTGTCTTGAAATTAGTGAGCATACCGCCCAGCCAACGAGCATTAACGTAATGTGCACCTGCTCTGAGCGCTTCTTCCTTAACGGAATCTCCAGCCTGCTTCTTTGTTCCTACAAAGAGAACATTTCCGCCTTCTGCCGCAAGATCACGTACAAACATATAAGCTTCTTCAAGCTTCTTTACAGTCTTCTGAAGGTCAATAATATAAATTCCGTTTCTTTCAGTAAAGATATATGGAGCCATTTTAGGATTCCATCTTCTTGTCTGATGACCGAAATGTACACCTGCTTCGAGAAGCTGCTTCATTGATACTACTGCCATGGTAGTTCCTCCTGTTGGTTTTAAATTTCCTCCGCCCAACTTAGCTCAGCAACAGCCGATTTTAATTGCGGCACCAGTCACTGAAAGTATAAGCGTGCGAATTACCAATATATTATATCATATTCTCTTTTAAAAATCAAGTGTTTTTTTCTTTTTTTATGATAATTTTTTCAAATACTGCTTTTTTTCGTCTGCCTGAGCTTTCACAAAGGTCTTCATGGAATTTTACCAGTACAGCGTCCCTGCCTATCAGTTCAATATCCTTGCATGACAAAACTATATCCTTATCCTTCCCCAGAAGTCCCCACAGACGCTCTCTGCCATAAATTACAAATGCGATAATATTTCCTGTTTCCGGATCAAATTCCGCATCATCTATGTATCCTAGTTTTTCACCGTTTAACAGATTTATCACATCCTTGTTTCTAAGCTCGCTCAGACTGCAAATCATAAAAGACTCCGTTCCGCCCGAATTTTATTTACGGACTTGAAAACATATAAAACCTATGGTATAATTAAGTAAAGGCTATCAGAATTTTTATAAATCCATATAAGAGGTGTTAAAAACATGAAAATTTCAACAAAAGGAAGATACGCATTAAGGATGCTACTTGATCTTGCCACACATCAGTCTGACGGTTTTATCGCACTTAAAGATATAGCACAAAGACAGGAAATATCAAAAAAATATCTTGAGCAGATTGTTCCAATGCTTAATAAATCCGGGCTTCTTAAAACAAACCGCGGCTATCAGGGCGGATATATGCTTGCAAAAAGTCCGTCAGAATATACTGTAGGTGAAATACTCAGGGTTACCGAGGGAAGTCTGGCTCCTGTATCATGTCTTGATCAGGTACCCAATGAATGTCCCCGTGCAGCAAAATGTCCTACTCTGTTTGTATGGGAAGGACTTCACAATGCGATTACTGAATATCTTGATAATATTACCCTGGAGGATATTATTGAGCATAAATCAGATATATCGGGCGATAACTATTCAATATAAGAAAAAGATGAAAGGCGGCTTTTGTTGTTTTAAAAGCACGCCTTTTTTCATACAGATCCATATTTTTCAAATACCTGGGGTATCCGGAGGAGACTGCATATCCCTGTCAGGAAATTCTCCGTTATCCGGCATACCGCCTCCATTGCCGGGCATTACTCCGCCGTTATCCGGCGGTTCCATTTCACCGTTTGCCGGAAAGTTTTTTCCGTTTTCATCGTCCGGCTGCAAATTTTCATCATCTTCTCCCGGATTGAAATTTCCTCTCTGATGCATTCCGCCGCCCATTTGTCCTAAAATACCAGTTCCGGCTGATGTCAGTTTACTATCCAGAGTTACTGTATCCAGAAGCTCTCCGCCTGTATAGCTTCCGCCTGTAATAAATCCGTGTTCTCCGTCACTGTTGTTTTTTCCTCCGTAATATATGCTGTATTCGCTTCCCGACTTAAGTTCCGGCGTACTGATTATTAAAGATGAATATTGTTTTGCCGGCTGATATGATAATATCACATTACCGTCAGAATCCTTAAGACATACAGATTCTGAAGAAGTCAGCATCTGTTCAAATGAAACAGCAATTGAATACTGTCCGGAATTTTCTGACGGAGTTTCTGCCATTCCTGAACTTCCGGCAGCAATCAGTATTCCCCCGTTTACGATCACTTCGCTTCCTGAATCCAATGCACCATTACCGCTGTTTTCTGGTCCGTCAACAATGGTTGTACCGCCGTTTACATTCATAATTCCATTGGAATCCAGACCGTCACCGCCTGCGTTTACATATATGCTTCCGCCATTTATATTAAGCTCGCATTCCGATGATGTACCTTCAAAGTTTCCTGGTGTCATACTGTCTCCGCTGCCGTCGCTTGCATTAAATCCGTCATCAGACGCTGTAACTTCAATAATTCCGTCTTCAATATTTATTATCTTTCCTTCAATTCCCTCATAAGAGGTATTTATAACAATATTTCCGCCGTTTACAGCCACTGTTTCATCAGCGTGAATTCCATCATCACCAGAACTCAAAGTAAGATCACCGCCGTTGATTTCAACATTTCCGTTTGA
>NZ_JBJFHN010000085.1:0-2304 GCF_051893655.1 Porcipelethomonas sp.
ATCCATAAAAGTAAATCACGTCTGAAAGTTTTTGCCCAGCTTTTTTTCAAAAAGCTGGAGAGGAGGAGTGTAAATGAATGACCTGTTCAAGCCTGTAAGGTCGCTTAAAGGTGTAGGAGAAAAGAAGGCGGCATGCTATGCAAGGCTTGGAATTGAAACAGTTTACGACCTTCTCTATCATCTGCCGAGAGGATATGTTGATTTTTCATCTCCTGTTTCTCCTGTGGACGCACAGTTAAATGAATACGCAGTACTTAAAGGTGTGATAACAAAAAAATTACCGGAACAGAGAATACGCAAAGGGTTAAGTATTTTCAAAGCCGTGGCTACCGACGGTCTTCACGATTTTATTGTTGTAATTTATAATAATGTTTACGGATTCCGTGCCCTGAAAGAAGGGGAGGAATACTGCTTTTACGGCAAGATAACCGGAAATCTTCTGAGACGTGAGATAAATGCACCCCGTATTGTAAAATCCGGTGCAGAGCCTTTTCAGCCTGTTTATCACCTTACAACCGGACTTACTTCCGGAGCAATTTTACAAAATGTCAGGGAAGCTGTTGAAATACTCGACAGAGAACCTTTCGACAGTATGCCTGTTAATATCCTTATGGAGAATGATTTATTATCTCTCCCCCATGCTTTGAAAAGTATTCATTTTCCGAAAAATTCTAAAGATGCTGAAAATGCCAGAAAACGCCTTGCTTTTGATGAACTTCTGAATCTTCAGCTGGGAATGCTGATGCTGAGAAAAAAAGGACGTGAAAAGTCATCGTGCGTTATGGACAAAAATAAGGATATGTCGTCATTTTATGACAGTCTGCCTTTTGAAATGACTGAACCTCAGCTTAAAAGTATACAGGATATTATAAATGATATGTCCTCTCAGAGTCCTATGAACCGACTTTTGCAGGGAGATGTCGGAAGCGGTAAAACAGCCGTTGCCGCCGCCGCATGCTTTTTTGCGTACTTAAACGGCTATCAGTCTGCACTTATGGCACCTACGGAAATTCTTGCAGTACAGCATTATAATACTCTCAAAGGCTTTCTTGAGCCAGCCGGAATAAATGTGGTTTTACTTACCGGTTCAATGACCGCAAAGCAGAAAAGAGAGGCAAAAGAACTTATCCTTTCAGGAGAAGCCGCAGTTGTTGCGGGAACTCATGCTATAATACAAAAGGACGTTGAATTCAAAAATCTTGCCCTTGTTATTACTGATGAACAGCATCGTTTCGGCGTTGCTCAGCGTGCAGCTCTTGCGGACAAGGGAAAAAGTCCCCACAAGCTTGTAATGTCCGCAACTCCGATTCCCAGAACCCTTGCACTGATAATTTACGGAGATCTGGATATTTCTGTTATTGATAAACTCCCCATGGGCAGACTGCCTGTGAAAACCTATGCAGTGACGGGAAAACTCAGAAAAAGAGCCTATAATTTTATAAAATCACAGATTGATGAGGGCGGTCAGGCGTATATAGTATGCCCTATGATTGAGGACAGTGACAGCGAACTTCAGGCAGTAAAAAGCTATGCAGACAAGCTTAGAACTACTGATTTCAGCGACTATGAAGTGGGACTTCTTCATGGTAAAATGAAAGCCGCTGAAAAAAATGAGATTATGCTTGAATTTAAAGAGGGAAAGATTGATATTCTCGTCTGCACAACCGTTGTAGAGGTAGGCGTGGACGTTCCTAACGCCTGCGTTATGCTGATTGAAAATGCTGAGCGTTTCGGACTTTCCCAGCTTCATCAGCTCAGAGGACGTGTGGGAAGAGGTTCAAAGCAAAGTCATTGTATTTTAGTGACAGACAATACCAGTGAAGACTGTATAAAGCGTATGAAGATTATGAGCAGTACCTCTGACGGCTTTAAGATTTCCGAAGAGGATCTGAAAATGAGAGGACCGGGAGATTTTTTCGGTCAGCGTCAGCACGGACTTCCGCCCCTTAAAATTGCGGATATTGCCGCTGATATGGAAATGATGACACTTACCAAAAAAATCGCAGAGGATATTATAAGCCGTGACCCGAAGCTTGAAAGCCGTGATTATCAGGGACTAAAGATTGAGGTTATCCGTCTTTTCAGCCAGAACGGTGAAAATGGGTTGAATTAATTGTTAAAACTGTACAAGTGCAATGTACATTATATGTATAGTTTTAACAAATATAAATTTTTTGTAAAAAACCTATTGACTTTTGACGGATTTTGTTGTAAAATAATTAAGTCGCTGAGAGAGAACAGCGAAAACGTGGGAGCATAGCTCAGCTGGGAGAGCATCTGCCTTACAAGCAGAGGGTCATAGGT
>NZ_JBJFHN010000086.1:0-2296 GCF_051893655.1 Porcipelethomonas sp.
AACACACTTCTTTCTTTGTTCACACAAAGAAAAGAAGCAAAGAAATGTAATGACATAAACTTCCTTTTGAACTGGAACGCTTAGAAAGCGTCCTACAACTGTGTTGAGAAAAATCTTTACTTGCGAAGCCCTAATATTATCGCTCATCTTGATGGGAGCTTTCTTAAAGTAAATGTTTCCATTCAAATGAATTGTCGAGCCTTATTTACAAAAACTCATAAAAGTAAGCCACGTCTGAAACTTATTGCCTTTTATGAGGAGACCAATTAGTTCAGCTGCAAGTTCACGGATAAAGTTTTTTCTTTGTTTTACTTTCTTTTCACATGAAAAGAAAGTAAATTAAGCATTTCTTTGTTACTTTCTTGTTGCTACAAGAAAGTAAATAACAAAAAACTTTCCTTACGCTTTCATAAAGCGTATATCCGCAAGAAATGAACATAGTCTTTGTTACTTTCCTGATGCTTCAAGAAAGTAAATAACAAAAAACTTTCCTTACGCTTTCATAAAGCGTATATCCGCATGGCAATAAAGGAACAATAAAAAATTCTTTTAAACTTTCTTTTCAGGAAATTTTCCCACTCTTTTTCAAAAAGTAAGCTTCCCTGCCCTTTTTCTGAGAGTAGCTACCGAAATCTGTGAAATATATACCTTTTCCTGCCCGTTTTCCATACAGATAACAAAGCTTTTAGGCATTTCATATGACACATTTACCACTTTTCCCTCTTTGGTTGCCCTTTCAAGAAGATGCCCGGTATTTTTACCGGTAGTAGTATTTTCAATATCAAATATCCCCACAATATTTTTCTTTTTTACAATAAAATCATTTCCCAGATGAATATACATAAATCTCCCTTTCAGTACTGAGTGACTTCCCCTTTTTCAACCCTGAAAACCGCCCCCTGAGACAGTCCCTTAACCGCATTTTCATTGCATGCAGTAATAAATACCTGCATATTTTTTACAATATCGAAAACCAGTGCCTGACGGCTTTCATCAAGCTCGCCCATAACATCGTCAAGAAGAATAACCGGAGTTTCGTCATTATTTTTACTGTAAATTTCTGCCTGTCCCAGTTTCATAACTAGTGCGGCAGTTTTTTTCTGTCCCTGAGAGCCGAACTCCCTGATATTAAGTCCGTTTATTTTTACTATAAGGTCATCTCTGTGCGCACCCCACAAGGTATATCCCAGTCTTATATCATCCTCAACAGAATCTGAAAGCTTCATATAATACTTGGCAACAGCGTCATTTCCTTCATTTTCTTCTGGTGGATTCCCTCCGAAAATATTGGAATTATATGATACTGTAAGTTCTTCCCTGCCGCCGGTTATACGGCTGTAAAGCTCAGAGCATGCTTTATTTAACTTTTTTATATATTCATGCCGCTTTCCTGATACAAAAGTACCTATCGCTGCAAGTTGCTGATCCCATACATAAACCGAATCCCTTGAAGCTTTTCCGGCGGCAATTGATTTTAAAAGCACATTACGGTGATTAAGCAGCAGATCGTATCGTCTTACAGAATCCAGACATCTGCCGTTTAGCTGACAGCAGCAAAGATCTACAAAACTGCGGCGTTTTTCAGGTCCGCCCTTGATAAGCTCAGTATCATCAGGAGTAAAAACAACTGCCTTGAAACTGTCAAAAAGTCCGTTTGTACCTTTTATCGGAACTCCGTTTAATTTTATTTTTTTGTCCTTTATATTTTCACGGCTCATGGCATATTCGATTTTCTGAGTACGCCTTCCGTCATAGAATGACATACCAAGTTCCATAATATTTTTGTCAAGACATATATAATCCCTGTCCTTAGAACCACGGAAGCTTCTGCATCCGGTCATAAGCCAGATTGCCTCAAGAAGGTTCGTTTTACCCTGAGCATTCATTCCAGTTATGAGATTATACTCCGGATGAGGAGTTATCATAACGTTTTTTAAATTCTTATAGCCGTCTGCCTTTACTGCTGTAACATACATGTTTTTAAACTACTCTCACCGTAAAATTTTCAACGGTTACTTCATCTCCCTTTCGGATCTTTTTCCCTCTCATGGTACATACTTCACCGTTTACCATTACAGAGCCATGCTGTATAAGCTCCTTTGCAAACCCTCCAGTATCGGTCAGTCCGGCAAACTTCAGAAGGGAATCAAGCTTTATATATTCCGTTGTGATTTTCGTTTCTATAATTTCCCTGTCCATACTATGAACCCTTTCTCCTACTTTTTTGAAAAAAAGTAGGCAAAAAACTTTTATACGTATTTTACTTTACTGATTTATTTTACATAAGGCTCGACCT
>NZ_JBJFHN010000087.1:0-2294 GCF_051893655.1 Porcipelethomonas sp.
CCTTTCTTTGGTTCGTTTCTTGCGGCATGGCAAGAAATGAACATAGTCTTTGTTATTTCTTGAAGCATCAAGAAAGTAAGGAAAAATTTTTTAAAATTTTTTTAAAAAGTAGTTGAAAAAAGTAAAAAAATGGTATATAATGATATTAGAACGAAAATTCACTTATAAAAGTTTAATACCGTATGAACGAACCAAAGAGAAAATTTCTGAACTTTCCAAGTGGGTTTAAAAAAAATTCGTCTCTACCCCACATAAACCATGGTTACATAAATGACTGAAATATTTTATGTATTCATCAGAAAATCTGCGTTTAAGGTGAGCGCAGAATCTTTGGTTCGTTTCATGCGGTATTAATAATAATCCCCCATCAACCTAATGAAAATCTTGTCCGCTATCATTCCGTCATTCTGCGTTGTTCTCCCTTGACTTGTGCCAGCAAGCCTGCGGTCGGTCGCCTTGATTGACGAAACGCTGTCAGACAATCTTTTCATCAGAACGATGAGGGATTAGTATAAGAATACCCCGCTTAAAGCGGGGTATTTTTTATTTATTAAAGTCTGAAAGTTCCAGACCTTCATTTTTTTCAAGCGCCCAGTTAATGTTCCATTCACTGGAAAACAGCAGCAGGAAATTATCTTTAAAGTCCTGAACGACTTTAGTATCAGAACTAATTATCAGATCCTTTGGTTCCACAGGAGATTTGTCGATCCACCTGATATAGGAGTACGGCAAAGGTTCACGGATAATTTCAACATTGTATTCATTTTTCATGCGGTACTCAAAGACTTCAAACTGCAAAACGCCGACTACGCCCACAATAACCTCTTCCATACCAGTAAAAGGTTCTTTGAATATCTGAATTGCACCTTCCTGAGCAATCTGTTCAGTACCCTTAACGAACTGTTTTCTTTTCAGAGTATCCTTCTGGCGTACTCTTGCGAAGTGTTCCGGAGCAAAGGTCGGAATACCTTCGAATGTTACTTTTTTTCTGGGAGAGCAGACAGTATCGCCGATTGAGAAGATACCCGGATCGAATACGCCTATAATATCCCCGGCATATGCACTGTCAATTATTTCACGTTCCTGAGCCATCATCTGCTGAGGCTGTGAAAGACGCATTTTCTTGTTGCCCTGAACGTGCATCACTTCCATATCTCTCTCAAATTTTCCGGAGCAGATTCTCATGAAAGTAACTCTGTCCCTGTGAGCCTTGTTCATATTAGCCTGGATTTTGAATACGAATGCTGAGAAATTTTCGTCAAACGGATTACATTCCCCTTCAACGCACGGTCTTGGCAGCGGCGGAGTAGTCATTTCAAGAAAGCTTTCAAGGAACGGTTCAACGCCGAAATTAGTAAGAGCAGAGCCGAAAAATACTGGTGAAAGCTTACCTTTTCTCACCTGTTCCATATCGAATTCCTCGCTTGCACCGTCTAACAGTTCAATGTCTTCAAGGAGCGTTTCACGATGTTCTGCACCGATAAGAGAATCAAGGGAACTGTCGTTTAAATCGACCTCCACAGCATCTGCCTGCTTACTGTTTCCGTTAGCGGAAAAGCTTATAATATGCCTTGACCCACGGTCATAAACGCCCTTGAATTCCTTTCCCGAACCGATAGGCCAGTTTACAGGATAGGTTTTAATACCCAGTTCGTCTTCAATCTGTTCAAGAAGATCGAAAGGGTTACGTGATTCACGGTCCATTTTATTTATAAAAGTGAAAATAGGAATATTTCTCATTACGCAGACTTTGAAAAGCTTTCTTGTCTGGTTTTCAACACCCTTTGAAGCGTCAATTACCATTACGGCTGAATCCGCAGCCATAAGTGTACGGTAGGTGTCTTCGGAGAAGTCCTGATGTCCGGGAGTATCAAGAATGTTAATGCAGAAGTCTTTATATTTAAACTGCAAAACAGAAGATGTAACGGAAATACCTCTTTGCTTTTCAATTTCCATCCAGTCTGATACTGCATGACGGTCGGATTTCTTTCCCTTTACCGCACCTGCCTGATTTATTGCACCTCCGTACAGCAGAAGCTTTTCAGTAAGGGTTGTTTTTCCGGCGTCCGGATGGGAGATAATGGCGAATGTTCGCCGCCTGTTTATTTCTTTTTCTAATTCTGTCAATGTATTTATCCTCCTTTCCAGCTTTTTGAAAAAAGCTGGGCAAAAACTTTCAGACGTGATTTTCTTTTATTCGTTCTTTTAGATAAGGCTCGACCACTTACTTTTTCCAGCCTTTTGAAAAAAGCTGGGCAAAAACTTTCAGACGTGATTTTCTTTTATTCGTTCCT
>NZ_JBJFHN010000088.1:0-10395 GCF_051893655.1 Porcipelethomonas sp.
CTTAACGAAGCAAGACGAGAAGTCAAAATTCAGAGTGCATTAAGACTTATTACTCGTGGTAAATTTTCTGATATTACTGCCATGGAATAACTGATAATTTTAACCTCGCCACTCGGCGGGGTTTTTCATGCTACAAAAGACGCGGTGTATTTGACGCTTACAAACAGTATGTTGAAAACGCAGTCACTCTATGGATAAACGACGGGTGCATCTGTCTTGGATTTTGCCTATGTCAGGGTAAAGTGTCCGAAAAATTTCGTGAAAAGCTTGAAACTGAAACAAATTATTCCCAGGAAGAACTTGACAGAATAATTGAAATTGCATCTTCTCATTCGGATGATAATGATATTGACAGCTTGTATGAATTTGTGGACAATATATCAGAGAATTTGCAGTAATTCTGATGTATACATGTGGTTAGAAGTTATAACAGGTAGTTGAAATAATTGGAAAGAGGAACGCCCAGAAGCTGTGGAGCGTTCCTTTTTTTGCGGAAATATATTTTGGGGTATCTCCTGAAATTTTTATTAGGAAACGGATGAGGAACATACAATAACTGTAGCTTAAAAACTTGTAAGCAAGCTACAGGCAGGGTATTTTTCAGGTCAGATATAAATTTATGATCTTGTAAAAAGCGTGAATGAGAGTATTTTTTATAATGTGGATACACTTTACAGGAGTAACAACATAAAAAGTTAAATTGATATGACAAACATACAAATTTCAATACAAATATGCAATACAAAAACAAAACTTCATGCTATAATAAAAATGATATAAATTTAAATTAAATCATAATTTATTGCCCTTTCAATTAACTTAAAGTTGTCTGTTTGCCTGAAAACTGAAATCAGTGGTCAGAAACTACTGAAAAATGCCTGTTTCCACTCTTTCATGTCAGGCATCCAGCTTTCGCATTTCATACAAAATTTCAACAGTTAATTGCCTGAGCATTAATGGAGGGAAAACTATGAGATTCAAACTGAAGAAATTCTGTGCGGCATTTATGTCCGGAGTTTTAGCATCATCAATGCTTTTATGCTCACTTTTTTCAAGCGGCATAAAAGACTCTGGTTATATTGGTCAGACGTTGAAAAACCTGTCCTTTGATGTGGAACCATTTACAGCAAGTGCTTCTGAAAGCTTCCGGCGTCCGGTATCGTCGGAATCGCCTATGTGGATCGTTCACATAGATTCCTGGAATTATGCCGACCCGGCAAAAATCATTGATTTGATTCCGGAAGATGTACTGCCGTATGTAGTATTCAACATTTCTCTCTCAATCAACTGGGACAGAGATAATCACAAATGGCTGATGGTACAGGATGGATATGAATGTGCAAAATCATGGCTTAGAACCTGTGCTGACAAGGGAGTATGGGCGATGATACAGCCTTCCAGCGGCGGACAGTGTCATTTTCCGGATTATGGTGCGGATGATGATCTTGAAAACACTGTTTTCGGTGAATTTTTCAGAGATTATCCGAACTTTATCGGTTATAATTACTGCGAGCAGTTTTGGGGATATGAACAGGAGGATTTTCCTATAACCTGTGCTGACCGCTACAGACATTTCGCAGCTCTGCTGAAACTGTGCAGTAAATACGGTGGCTATCTGGATGTAAGCTGGTGCGGCAATCAGTGGAGTCCGAAAATCAATCCTCTTGCTATGCTGAAGCAGGTTCCCGAATGGGAGGAGGCGTGCGGTAGATATTCCGATAACTTTATTCTGGAAGAAAAGTACACACAAGGCAGCTACATAGAAGATATGGAAAGCCTTGTTTACGGCTATTATATTTCAGGATACTGTGGGAATTTCGGCGTTCGCTATGATGAAACAGGCTGGACTGACCGTTCAAGCGACGGTACAGAAACCCTTTCGTCAAAAGATCAGTACAGAGTCGTGACCGGACTTCCTATTTTCCTTGAGCGTATGGTCAAAAACGGTGCGACAGTTATTGATGGTCCGGAGCTTGTCTGGGCAGATGATTTCAGGGAAACATCAGGAAAGACAGACAGCGATGGTTACCATGTCAGAGAATGGGAGATGTATGACCAGTATCAGAATGTTATGATAGATACTTTCCGCAAGGTTCAGGATGGTACTATTCGTATCCCGGATCGTGAAGAGGTGATCAGCAATACAAAACTTGTGGTCATTCAGGACGTTGAAGACGGTGCCGGTAAAACATGGGATGAGCCATACAGCACATATCCTACATTATTTGAGGGATTGTATCGTCTGAGCAATGACGGAAATCTGAAAGATAACACTATACTTTATAAAAGTACGGGAACTTATCAGACAATTCCTACAGTATATGCTTTGAAAGACAATTTAGCAAAGTCTATTCCGGTACAGGTAAAACAGTCAGAAATTCCGTCAAGATGGAGTACCATAGAGGATAAACAGGATGAATTTATCCAGCTTTATCCTTCTGATTACTGGGGCAATTGCTATGCAGGAAGAAATGAAAATTCATGGGTAACATACAATCCTGATAAAAACGGAGCCACTGTCGGCGGTTATCTTTCACTTAAATACAATACCTGCAATAAAATGGAAGTTACTCTATCAGAACGTGCATCTGCACTTATAAATGAATATAGTGATCACATAGATATTTATACAAACAACTACGATGAAGATGCAAAAACTACCCTTAAAACTAATACATTCAAAATTTACGGCTGTACGTCAGAGCCAGAATTTACTTATAAGGACAGAGGTGTAAATCAGGCAGCCAGCCAGATTTCCGGAAGTTTTAGCAGTGACGGAACTTATACTCTAACTGTTAAACACAACGGACCTGTTGATATTACTGTAAACTGTTCCGGCAGTGAAACAAACCGTCTGACAACTTATCAGAAGGCAACACTTGTTGAACCGGAATTTCCTGATTTCTATACAGGCACACGTCAATATGAAGGAGAGCTGTTCGATTATAAAAACATAGATGGAAATGTTACAAACGGATGTAACAGCGGTATTACAAGCTATTATGGACAGGGATTCATAAAATTCGGAACCAAATCAGATGCAGCAGTTAAGGATACCGTTTCAACTGAAAAAGCAGGCACCTTTAAACTTACTCTGCGTTATGCAGTAACAGCTGACATAAATAATGTTGATCTGTATGTAAACGGTTCAAAGGTAAAGACACTTTCACTTCCGAGATGCAGCAGTCTCAGCAACTGGAAAACGATTTCCGAAAATATAACGCTGAAAGCCGGAGATAATGCAATTGAAATTAAAGCAGCTTCAGTACTTGCAGATAATCTTTATATTGACTGCTTTACTATTGACGGCGATTTCGGAGATTCTGCTCAGAAGGAACTGGAACCGCTTAATGGAAAGCTTATTAAAAATCTGGTTCGTCTTGATAAGGAAAACGGTGAAAACTGGTCAATATATGAAAATTTTGAAGCTGGTTCGAAGCTCTACGGTGATCGTGACTTTACAGCGGTATCAGTTCCTGAAAACCTGATAGGAGCAGAAGCTATAAGAACTGCATGCGATTCAAAACTTCTCACAACTGATCTGGCAACCTTCACAGCAGGTGCAGATATTACAGTATACGCAGCGGTTGATACAAGAGTTGTTTCAGATCTTTCCTGGCTGAACAGCTGGAAGAATGCTGGAGTAACTATTGAAACATCAAATGATTTAACGCTTGTGCTTTATAAAAAGAATGTCAGTGCGGATGACACAGTAACTCTTGGAACAAACAGCGGCAGCGGTAATGCTGTAAACTATATTGTTTTTGCTGTACCGCAGGAAGAAGTAATTAAAGGTGACGTTGATCTTAATGGAAAAATAAACGTATTTGATCTGATATGTGCAAAGCGTGGATTCATAAATGGCTATAATAATGCACTGGCTTTTGACGCTGCAGATGTTAATGAAAACGGTAAAGCTGACGCAAATGATCTGGAACAGATACAGAATTATCTTGTTGTTAAAATAAGGGACTTTACAACGGAGGAATAATATATGCGTATAAAAACTAAAAGAATCCGATCCATAATGTCGGCTTTCATAGCCGGAACGGTAATGATTTCGGCGATGCCTTCATTTGTACAAATGGAGGCATCGGCAGCCGATAACTGTGTGATTGATATTTCCACAGAATATCAGACTATAAAAGGGTTCGGCGGAATGAATCATCCTGAGTGGACAGGAAAAGACCTTACAGAAACACAGGTTCAGACTGCGTTCGGAAATGGCGAAAATGAAATCGGCATGTCTGTTGTAAGAATTTATGTTAATGATGATCCTGACCAGTGGTACAAAGCAGTGCCTACTGCAAAAGCTGTAATAGAAAAAGGTGGTATTGTTTTTGCAACACCATGGAATCCGCCGGCTGAATTGTGTGAAACATTTACAAGAACTTATACACAGTGGTGGGATGGTAAAGTAGTGGAACAGCCTGATCAAAAGAGGCTGCGTCACGATAAGTATGCTGAATATGCACAGCATCTGAACGATTTCGTTCATTATATGAAGGACAATGGTGTGGATCTTTATGCTATTTCCATTCAGAATGAACCGGATTATGGTGAAGACTGGACATGGATGACGGAAGATGAGTGTGTTGATTTTCTGGAAAATTATGCAGACAAAATTGACTGTCCTGTTATGTCACCTGAAAGTTTTTCTTATAATAAAAGTTATTATAACGCCATTTTAAACAGTAGCAAGGCTTATGCCAACACAGATATTTTCGGAACTCATTTTTACGGAACAAGCCGTGACAATATGGATTTTCCGGCTCTTGAAAACTGTGGCAAAGAAATTTTTATGACAGAGGTTTATACAGACAGCAATAATGATGCTGATTTATGGCCAATGGCACTTGATGTTTCTGAAAACATTCATAATGGACTTGTAGTCGGCAACATGAATGCTTATGTCTGGTGGTATATTCGCCGCAGTTACGGACCTATGAAAGAGGATGGAAAAATCAGTAAGCGTGGTTACTGTATGGCACAGTATTCTAAATTTGTACGTCCGGGAGATGTACGGATTGAAGCAACAGAACAGCCTGCAGATGATGTTTATATCTCCGCATATAAGAACGATGAAAATCAGGTGACAATTGTTGCTGTCAACAAGGGCAGCGAGGGCTATGCACAAAATTTCACGGTTAGCGGACAGACGATTGGCAATGTTGATCGTTACAGAACATCTGCAACTGAAAATATTGCATATACTTCAAATCTTGAAACAGGAGAAAATAATTTCTGGGCACAGCTTCCGGCAGAAAGCGTATCAACTTTTGTTGTTACATTATCTGAAGATCCCGACGAAAACGGTTTTTATTTCCATGATGATTTTGAAAATTCTGACTGCGACTGGGCATCAAGAGGTTCCGGCAAAGTCGGACTGAGCGGAAGAACGCCGTATATGGGTACAAATGCACTTCTTATCTCAGAGAGAACAGAATCATGGAATGGTGCAGAGAAACTTCTGAATACTTCTGTGTTTAAAGCAGGAGAATCCTACAGTTTTAGTGTTGATGTGAAATTCCTTGACGGCAAATGCACAGAGAAAATGTTACTCACTTTACAATATACCGATTCAGATGGGCATACACGATATGAAAATATTGATTCCAAAACTGCTGTCAGAGGTGAATATGTCCAGCTTTATAACAGAAACTTCATAATACCGGCAGGTGCATCGGATGCAAAACTTGTAGTTGAAACATCCGGTCAGACTATGAATTTCTACATTGATGAGGCAGTTGGCACTGTTGCCGGAATAGCTGTTGATGGTCCGGAAGAAATCAGCTTTGTTCCCGGTGATATAAACAGAGATGGAATTATCAATATATTCGACCTTATACTTGCAAAAAGGTTAGTATCTAATGGATTTGAGAATAATCTTGTCAGTGTTATAGCTGATGTAAACCAGGACGGAACTCCTGATACTGATGACATTGTTCAGATTCAGGACTTTTTGATCAAAAAAATCAATAATTTTCAGGATGCAGAAATATCTGATATCGTAATAACTCCGGAAGCATATATGGATCAGGTGAGCCTGAAAATTCTTGAAAGCGAGCCGTCAGACGCTACAGAAGAAAAATCTGATGTATCATATGGAACATATGAAAAAGTAACGTTCTATTCAGATGTATGTAATCGTGATAAAAGCATGAATGTGCTTCTTCCGTCAGGATACACTACGGATAAAAAATATCCGATTATGTATGTTCTGCACGGATACTGGGGAGATGAAGATGCCCTGCTTGATGCCGGTGACGTTTCTCTTAGACTTCGTCAGATTATTGGAAACGCAATTGCATCAGGTGAGGCTGAGGAGATGATTGTAGTTTTCCCTGATATTTATGCAAGTGATACACAGGACAAATGTGATGGTCTGAACGATAAAAATAATAAAGCCTACGATAATTTTATTAATGTACTAACAAAGGAAATCATGCCTTATATGGAGAAGAATTATTCTGTTAAAACCGGCAGAGATAATACAGCTATAACTGGATTTTCTATGGGCGGAAGAGAATCTTTGTATATTGGCTTTTCACGACCTGACTTATTTGGTTATGTAGGTGCGATGTGCCCTGCACCAGGACTGACCACTGATTTGATTGCAGAGGAAGATCTGAAGTTTGATAATACCTCACCATATTTACTGATGGTTAGTGCCGGCTCGAATGATCAGGTTGTCTGGTCTACGCCTTCAGGCTATCATGATGCAATGAATAATAACAGTGTTACTCATGTATGGCATTATGTAACAGACGGTGATCACGGCGGTTATACAATTCGTCCGCATATATATAATTTTGTGAGAGCTGTTTTCAAAGCATCATAAATATTAAAAAGATGATTTATGCAAAGCGATCAGGAATGATTCTGGTCGCTTTATGCTTTAGCAGAGTTCTTCCTTTGCAGTGCTGCATATATTTCCTGTATTATTCTTATTAGTTTCGGTTTTGTGTGATTCTGTTTGACACATAAAAACAAATTTCGGCACGTCCTGATGTAACAGTGCTAAATGGCGTAACAAAGCCTCCTGTTACCCCCCACATTTACCGCTGCTGTACTTCCTGAAGGAGCAGTATTTACAATTCAGAACGTAAACAGTGGTCTTTGTATGGAAGTCAAGGACACAAGTGCCCAGAAAGGAGCAAATGTTCAGCAGTGGGGTGCAGATAGTCCGGCTGCACATAATACATGGCGTGTTCCTTCCAACTTTCAGAAGTTTCTGGCGCTCTTTAGTTGTAAATGTCAGATATGCGGCTGCGATAGCAAGAGATATGGCAAATAAATATACTTCATAAGTAGAATTTAAGCGGACGGATTTCGTCCGCTTTTTGTATTTATTGACAAATAAAGGGTTTAGTGGTAAAATATAAAATATAAATTTATGAAAGGACGGCGGTTTCTTTGAAAATTGCTAAGAAGTTTTTAAGCATGGTTACGGCGATATTGTGCGGTGTAAGTACTTTTGCGGGGGTGCAACCTCTGACTGCTGATGCGTCAAGTTACAGTGATGCCATAGCTTACGGCGATTATCTGACGATTCAGAAAGTCGACGAGGACGAGGATGGAACTTATGATTACATTGAAATTGATGATTGTGACGAATCTGCTGTTACGGTGGAAATTCCGGCAAAGATTTACGGATTGCCTGTGACGAGTATAGGAGATTGGGCATTTTTCGACTGTACAAGCCTTGAAAGCATAACAATTCCTGATAGCGTGACGAGTATAGAAGGATATGCATTTTATGGATGTATAAGCCTTGAAAACATAACAATTCCCGACAGCGTAACGAGCATAGGAGAATGTGCGTTTAATAAATGTACAATCCTGAAAAGCATAACAATTCCAGATAGTGTTACGAGTATAGGAGAGTATGCATTTTCCGATACGCCATGGCTTGAAACAAAGCAGAAGAATTATCCTTTAGTTGTAGTTAACAACATACTTATTGATGGAACAACATGCAGCGGAAATATTATAATTCCAGACGGCGTGACGAGTATAGGAAATTGGGCATTTTATGGTACGCCATGGATTGATAGCATAACAATCCCAGATAGTGTGACGAGTATAGGTGATTATACATTTTCTGATTGTACAAGCCTTTCAAGTATAACAATTCCAGACAGTGTAACGAGTATAGGAGGAAGTGCATTTTCTGATTGTACAAACCTTTCAAGTATAACAATTCCAGATAGTGTAAAGAGTATAGGTGATGACACATTTCATCGTTGTACAAGCCTTGAAAGTATAACAATTTCAGATAGTGTTACGAGTATAGGAGATAATGCATTTGATGGATGTACAAGCCTTTCAAGCATAACAATTCCAGACAGCGTGACAAGTATAGGAGATGTGGCATTTAGGGACTGTACAAGTCTTGAAAGCATAACAATAGAAAATCCTGATTGTACAATTTATGATTCGGAAGAAACTATTTCAGAAAGTGCGGTTATATACGGCTATGAAAATTCAACCGCTCAGGATTATGCTGAAAAATATGAAAGAGAGTTTGTTGCAATTGTTACAGAAGTCGAACACATCGGAACAAAATATGGCGATTATTTGTATTATCAGAAAATTGATGATGACAATGACGGAACTTATGATTATGTTGAAATAACTGATTGTGAAGAGAGTGCAACAAAAGTAGAAATCCCTAGCCAGATTGAGGGCTTGTCTGTTACTAGTATAGGTAATGAAGCATTTGCGTATAATGATAATCTGGTAAGCGTAACGATTCCGGACGGCGTGGTTTCAATTGGAACTGGTGCTTTTTACTTGTGTTCAGGATTAACAGCTGTAACAATCCCGGATAATGTACAATCAATTGAAGATGCAGCATTTTGCTGCTGTTCAGGTTTAAAGAGCATATCAATTCCATATAGTGTAACATCAATTGGATATGATGCATTTCAAAGCTGTACAAATTTATCAAGTGTAAAAATTTACAATCCCGATTGTGAAATTTATGATTCTGATTCTACAATATGTACTGATTATGGCAATGATGATGTAGCTTATTTCAATGGTGAAATTTATGGCTATGAAAATTCAACTGCACAGGCTTATGCAGAAAAATATGGAAGAGTGTTTGTTTCATTAAGTGAAGAACCAGTTGTAACAACTCCTGCAGTGACAACAGTTACAACGACTGCAGTAACCATGGAAACCACAATTGTTACAGAAGTTACAGAAGTCGAACACAAATATGGCGACTATTTGTATTATCAGAAAATTGATGATGACGATGATGGAAATTATGATTATGTTGAAATAACTGATTGTGATTCATCTGCCGTATCAGTTGAAATTCCATCTGAAATTGACGGCTTGCCTGTGACGAGTATAGAAGATTGGGCATTTGAAGACTGTACAAGCCTTGAAAGCATAACAATTCCTGACAATGTGACGAGTATAAGATGTGGTGCATTTTATAATTGTACAGGCCTTACAAGCATAACAATACCAAATAGTGTTACGAGTATAGGAATTAGTGTATTTGAAGGTTGTACAAGTCTTGAAAGTATAACAATCCCCGATAGCGTGACGAGTATAGGAATGGCGGCATTTTACGATTGTACAAATCTTGACAGCATAATAATTCCCGACAGCGTGACAAGTATAAGCATTCATGCATTTTGTGGATGCACAAGCCTTGAAAGCATAACAATAGAAAATCCCGATTGTACAATTTATGATTCGGAAGAAACTATTTCAGAAAGTGCGGTTATATACGGCTATGAAAATTCAACCGCTCAGGATTATGCTGAAAAATATGAAAGAGTGTTTGTTTCATTAAGAAAATATGGCGACTATTTGTATTATCAGAAAATTGATGATGACGATGATGAAATTTATGATTATGTTGAAATAACTGATTGTGATGAATCTGCTGTGTCGGTTGATATTCCATCAGAAATTGACAGCTTGCCTGTGAAAAGTATTGGTTCTTCTGCATTTGAAGGTTGTACAAGCCTTGAAAGCATAACAATTCCAGATAGTGTTACTAGTATAGGATGGTATGCATTTTGGGGTTGTACAAGCCTTTCAAGCATAACTATTCCCGACAGTGTTACGAGTATAGGAGGTAGGGCATTTTCTGGTTGTACAAGCCTTACAAACATAACGATACCAGATAGCTTGACGAGTATAGGAGATGAGACATTTTTAGTCTGTACAAGCCTTGAAAGCATAACAATTCCAGACAGCGTGACGAGTATAGGAACCGGTGCATTTGAAAACTGTACAAACCTTTCAAGCATAACAATCCCCGCCAGCGTGACAAGTATAGAAGATTGGGCATTTGATTACTGTACAAGCCTTGCAAGCATAACAATACAAAATCCTGAATGTGAAATTTGTGATATAAAATATACA
>NZ_JBJFHN010000089.1:0-8246 GCF_051893655.1 Porcipelethomonas sp.
TATGGTAGCGGCAGTAGGATTTGAACCAACGACCAATCGGGTATGAACCGAGTACTCTAGCCAACTGAGCTATGCCGCCGTTTTATTGTCGTTTTAGTCGTTTTTTATTACCGCTTCATGCGACTATATTATTATACACGGTTTATCTTCAAAAGTCAACAGTTTTTTTGAAAAAAATTATTATTTGTTTGAATGCACAAATAAGTACTGATAAATTTGTGCTTGTTTTATAAAAAATCACAAAAATCAAAATTTTATTTTCTTATTTGCATATTTTTATGCAAAAAAACCCCCGTTTTTGCCCATTGGTGAAAGGCGTTTTAAAGCTTTTGTTTTAAAATTCCTTTCACCATATTTTTTTATTTGAAAAAGGAGGGTTTAAGATTTATGAACAGTGAATCAGAAAAACTCAGATGCAGATTATTCTGCTGCTACTATGCAAAGCTTGGAAACATTTTTGAGGCGGCTCTGAAAGCCGGTTTCCCTCATCAGACTGCTTTGGCAGAGGGAATGAAAATTCTTTCCCAAAGCAAATACAGACGGTTTGTTTCAAAGCTTATAAATCAGTCGATACCTTCCGGACAGCTTATACATGCAGGACTTGAAAGGCTTGCTTTCGGAAACTCCAATGATGCTGCACTTTTAGTGTTTTCAGAGGAAACAATGACTCCCGAAAAAATAGCGTCCCTTGACCTTTTTAATGTATCAGAAATAAAAAAAGTAAAGGGCGGAGGTGTTGAAGTTAAATTCTTTGACAGACAAAAGGCAATGGAAAAAATCTATGACTACGCTTCCAGTGACAGTGCCGGAGCTGCGGCTTCAAATCTTTTAGAGGCTCTGACTGGAATGGATACGGAGGAAGAAAATTGAAATTTAAAAGATTTTCCCAGAAACAGCGCCTTGCTATCGGCTGGTGGACAAACCCTGTATACCGGCGAAAAGATGCAATAATTTGCGACGGTGCAGTAAGAAGCGGGAAAACCCTCTGCATGTCCATGGGATTTGTAAGCTGGGCTATGACCTCTTTTAACGGTTACGCATTCGCACTTTGCGGAAAAACAGTTACCTCTCTCCGGAGAAATCTTGTTGAACCGCTTTTAGGTACTCTGGGAGCAATGGGTTTTACATATATTGAAAAGCTCAGCAAAAATTATATTGACATTGAAATGTCAGGCAGGCGAAACAGATTTTATTTTTTCGGCGGCAGAGATGAAAGTTCCGCTTCTCTTATACAGGGTATAACACTGGCAGGAGTTTTAATGGACGAAGTTGCTTTGATGCCCAGATCCTTTGTGGAACAGGCTATGGCGAGATGTTCTGTGGCTGGATCGAAGCTGTGGTTTAACTGCAATCCTGACAACCCTTACCACTGGTTTTACAGAGAGTGGATTTTAAAAAGTGATGAAAAAAATGCTCTTTATATCCATTTTACTATGGATGATAATCCCTCTCTTACGAAAGCAGTCAGGGAGAGATATGAAAGGCTTTATTCGGGAGTATTCTATGAAAGGTTCATTCTTGGAAAATGGACTGCGGCAAGCGGTGTTGTATATCCTATGTTCAGCGAGGAAAAGCATGTATGCAATGATATTCCTGAATGCGACAGGTTTATTATATCCTGTGATTACGGTACTGTAAATCCCTCTTCCTTCGGACTCTGGGGGCATTGTGACGGAGTGTGGTACAGGATAAAGGAATACTACTATGATTCACGCAGAGAGGGTATTTCAAGAACCGATGAGGAGCATTACAGAGGACTTGAAGAGCTTGCCGGGGACAGGAACATTGAATATGTAGTCGCTGACCCTTCTGCCGCAAGTTTTATTGAATGTATTCGCCGTCATGGGGTATTTGATGTAATACCGGCTAAAAATGATGTGCTTTCGGGAATACGCAGGGTAGGGGATGCTTTGAAATCAGGCAGAATAATGTTTTCTGAAAACTGTACTGACTGCCTGAGGGAATTTTCCCAGTACTGCTGGAGTGAAAAAGCAGGCGGAGATGCTCCGCTGAAAGAACATGACCATGCTATGGACGATGTAAGATATTTTGTCAGCACTGTTTTAGCTTCTTCCGGTGCAGACGGATTCTTTGCAATGTCTGTTGCACGGTGAAAGGGGGTGAGAAAATGAATATATTCAAGAGAAAAAAACAGACTCAGCTGGAAACTGATTTGTCACCGGCGGTGATTTCAGTTCCCAGAAATTATGAAGAAAGTCCTTTTGGAAACCCTTCAATGGAATACTGGGAAAAGGATCTTTATGATAAGCTCAGATTTACTGTTCCTGTGATTGATGCTGCCATAAGCAAAATAGTAAGGCTTACAGGGGGGTACAAAATACAGTGCAGGGACGAAAGATATCAGGAGCTTATGGACAATTTTTCCGGGGAAATACCTGTAGGTCTTACCGGACATTCAATTCAGAGCTTTACCGACTGTTTTCTTGAAAGTCTTCTGACCTATGGAAATGCCGCAGGGGAGATGCTCATTGATGAAAACACAATGGAGCTTACAGGACTTTACAGCGGTGATCCTTCAAAAATTGCCGTTTTACCTGGGGATACGCCGGATTCTCCTGTGTATTGCATTAAGCGTCCGGACGGTAAGCTTAAAACAATTGAAAGTCCTAGGAGAATTTTATTTGCGGCTTTGAATCCTCCTCCGGGAAAGACTATGGGGGTTTCTGTTTTAAGAGGACTTCCGGCTTTAAGCTCGGTACTTATGAAAATTTACAGATGCATAGGTTCAAATTATGAACGTGCAGGGAATGTAAGATATGCCGTGACCTATAAGCCGTCCGGGGACATATCCGAAAAAGCTTTTACAAAAGACCGTGCCATGCAGATCGCTAAGGAATGGTCTGACGGAATGGCAGCTGCAAAAAACGGAGAAATACGTGACTTTGTAGCCGTTGGAGATGTTGACATAAAGGTAATAGGTGCTGACAATCAGCTTTTTGATACGGAAGTACCTGTAAGGCAGATTTTGGAACAGCTTATTGCAAAGCTTTCTGTACCGCCTTTCCTTCTGGGTCTTAACTGGTCTACTACCGAACGTATGTCATCTCAGCAGGCGGACATTTTAACGTCTGAGCTGGAATATTACCGGAGACTTTTAAATCCGGTCATCAGAAAAATTGCAGTTACTTTTTTAATGCTTCAGGGAGCAGACTGTGATGTTGATATTATATGGGACAATATCAATTTGCAGGACGAAACAGCTCTTGCTGAAGCCAGACTTAAAAATGCTCAGGCAGCTCATATTGAAAGAGAGCTTGAGGAAAAAAACAATAATTAATTTATGGAGGTAAAATATTATGTATAACGATATTAAACTTGAAAAGGGACTTTATAATCTTGCAGGAAAAAGCTTTACACAGGCACTGACTGCTGCTGATCCGGATGAAAATTATGCCGATACTCCTCTTGCCGGTCTTGACGCTTTTGAAAGACAGCTTAAGAGATTCGATATTAAAATAAGCGGTCCGGACTGCGACAGGGTAGAGAAATTTTTTGTCACTACTGAAAGTGCAGTGCTTTTCCCGGAATATGTTAAAAGAGCAGTAACTCAGGGAATGGAAGAATCTATCCTTTCGGATATTGTAGCAGTCAAGACTAATTCTGACTGCAATCAGTACAGAGGATATGTAATAACTGAATCCTCCCCTTATACTACCAGAACCTCTGAGGGCGGAACTCTTCCTGAAACTTCAATCAAGGAATCTCCGAACTCTATCAGCCTTCTGAAATACGGAAGACTTATTACTGCGTCCTATGAGGCAGTAAGACTCCAGAGACTGGACGCTTTTGCAGTTACTCTGCGTTCAATCGGCAAAAAGCTCGGCGACGCTATTACAGCATCTGCTGTTTCAACTATTACCACTGCTGCAACTTCTACCGATATTGCAGGTACGACGCTTGCTTATTCTGATCTTATTACTCTTTACGGTCAGTTTGACAGCTATAACATGAATACTATTATAGCTTCTCCTAAAAATGCTGCACTGATCCTTTCAATGAGTCAGGTTCAGGACTGCATTGCCGCAGACGAAAAAGGAAATATTATTCTTCCTTTCGGTACTGTTCTTATTAAATCCTCTCAGGTAAACGATTATACTATTCTGGGATTCGACAGAAATTATGCTCTTGAACTTGTAACAAGCTCTGACCTTGTTATGGAAACAGACAAGCTTATTGACCGTCAGCTGGATGCTTTTACAGTTTCTATGAATCTCGGCTTTAAGAGTATTATCAAGGACGCTGCTAAAGCTCTGAACCTTGATGTATGATGTGTTTTACTTATCGGCTTTCTTCTTAAAGAAAGCCGATAAAGAAATAATTTTTTCCTTACTTTCTTGATGCCACAAGAAAGTAAATCTAAAAAATAAAAAAATATAAACCGGAGGTATAAAAATGGATTCAAATAATAAGGACAAGCTTGAAAAGCTTAATAAATTCACAAGAAGAAATTTAAGTGAAGATGAAGTTTACATTTTTGATGTGGTACTCTGCGACAATGAGGTTGACAGGGACTGCGAATGCTTTTCCGTCAAGGCTTTGGAAAAGCTTAAGGAGCTTTTTGTAGGGAAGACCGGTATTTTTGACCACAATCCTAAAAGCTCCGGGCAGACTGCCAGAATTTTTGATACTCAAATATCAGAAGACCCGAACCGTAAAACCTCAAGAGGGGAAATCTATACCTGTCTTAAGGGAAGTGCTTATATGGTAAGGACTGCCGCAAATGAAGACCTTATAAAGGAAATTGACGGGGGAATAAAAAAAGAAGTCAGTATTTCCTGTTCTGCCGCAAGCCGGAAATGCTCAGTATGCGGACAGAACAGACTTTCAAAATCCTGTCCTCACAAAAAGGGTAAGGAATACGGAGGAAAAAAAGCGTGTATTATTCTTGACGATATTACAGATGCCTATGAATGGAGTTTTGTTGCAGTTCCGGCACAGATAAACGCCGGAGTTACAAAAAAATCATACGGTCAGCCGGAATATGAATCCGGCGGAGAAATTAACGGATGTGACAATGAAACTGTTGAAAAGCTCTGCGATAATCTTAAAAAGGATGTTTCAAGACTTTGCTTTCTGGCAGGTGAAAATTATAAGCTTTTAAAATCTGCCGCTGATAAAATGAGTGTTTCAGAGCTTCTGGAATTCAAGTCAGAACTTGAAAAAAAGTGCAGAAAAAATCCGGTGCCGGATATTTTGTCAGGCGATGAAGAGGAAAGTCTTAAAAGCTTTCGCATGTAAGGAGGTATCAGTATGAACGTTTCTACAATAAATTCGCTTTTTACTCTTTTTTCCGGCGAAACAGATACTTCAAAATATGAACCCCTTGTAAGCTCTGCTGTAACTCATGTAAGAAATATGCTCAGAGAGGACGCAAGCTCCAATGATATAAGACTTGATTATTTATGTGCCGCTATTGCAGGGTTTCGTTATACCCAGATAACCTGCGTCAGAAACAAGGTCGCATATACATATGCCGGAACTGCTTCAAAAGAGGGCAATTCTCAGCTGGAATATGATTTTTCAAGAGAGCTTATGCTGGAATATTATAAAAGCTGTGCTGATCTGCTTAATGATGATAATTTTATGTTTTCGGCAGTAGGCTGCTGTTATGAATCGGGGGATGAGAATGAATCTTAAGAATCTTATCAGTTCGGTTTACAGTACTGTAAAACAGAACCGCACAGATATTTTTGCAGAATACGATAAAACTCCTGTAATAAATCATGAGGGGATTTATGCTGTGACAGGTATTGAAAAAATAAGTCTTGAAAGTCAGTTTATGAAGGACAGCATTAAAAGGTATGAAATGTCAGTAGACCTGACAGTAAAAATTCTGGGACTGCCCTCGCAGGATCCACTTGATCTTTATGCTTTTCTTGACAGCAATATTTTAGATGTTCTGGCAAAATCGGGATATTATCTTGTTTCGGCAGAAATCGGCGCACCTGTACAGGATCACGGACTTAACAGACTTGTCCTTGAGGGAAAATTTTTACTGAAAGCAGGATCGGAGGCGTAAAACAATGAATCATCAGCTCGTTTCAGATCAGAAATATTCAGTTGCGGTAGGCGACATTACGGTTTATCTTGACAGCTTTGAAATTTCCGGGGAAAAGAAATTTTCTTTTCAGCCTATGGCATCTTCCGGAATAAAATTCGGAGAACTGGGAAGACATCCGGCAATACTTAAGATAAAGGGCAGAATTCTTAAATCCGACGGGAATAATCCTGCGGTAAAGCTTAACAGTGACATGACAAACAATGTAAGATATTTTCTTTCTATAGGTACGCTTTATTTTAATGCGGCAAGGCTTAAGAAATTCAGAATCGTTTCTGATACGGATTCTCAGTTTACAGTATGTGAGCTGGAATTTTACTGCGACAGCTATATAAGTCAGGGGGAAAGCAATTAATGAGTATATATGCAGAATTCAGGGACAGCAGCGGCAAGCTTTATGCTTTTACACAGTGTATCAGCTTCTTTTTCTCAAAAGAAGCCTACACTCCCTATACATACTTTGAAGGAATTTTTGCAACTGTTCCCATTGATGCCGGAGAGGTTAACAGAGTTTATTTTTATATAAACAATAAAAATATTCATTTAGGACTTGTGGACAGTATTGATTTTTACAGAAAAAACAATACTGATTATATGAAAATCAAATCAAAAGGCTTTACATCTCTCTTGTGCCAGAATCAGCCGGAGCCGGGAATGAATACAAATGTTACTTTATCAGATATAATGTCAGGGTTTTCCATTCCTTATGCAACATATGAAACTACCGAAGCGATAAATTACATATATGTCAAAGAGGGTTCAACTTTATGGGACGCTGCTGCAAACCTGAATTTCAGGCTCAACGGCGGATATCCTTATATTGAAGGAACTAATCATGTAAGAGTAACTTTAAAAGACCCGGCGGAAATATCAGTGAATTCAAAGGATGTTATAAAATCCGGAGTTTTGTATGACTACATGAAAATCGTAAGCCATCTTCACATGAAGGACGCTGAAGGGACTTACAATGTTTTCAGCCGCAGCAGTCAGTATGCGATTGACAGGAATCTTATAAGGCATAAGCAGATACCTCTTGATATGCAGTATTTAAGCGATCCGGATTCCGGACTCCTTTTCAAGCTCAATTACAGTATGAGAGGCTGCCGGTGCAGATATGTCCAGTATGCCGGATATGCAGGGGAGGATTTAAACGATACGCTTACCTATGAGGACGGTTCAATATCAGCTCAGAGAATCAAAAGAATAGAAATATCAGGACAAAACGGTATTGTAAAAACGTTGCTGGGTGTATATGAGGACGCATTTTAAAAGCACCGGAGAAAAACTCTCCGGTGCTTTTTATACTTTTTCTTTAATGCTCATTCTTCTGGTAAATAAAAACGTTCCGGCTGCAAAAAGTACAGCAATAACCGGGAAAAATACTGCCATATGCCAGTTGCTTTCTATAATCCAGATAAACGTTTTATAGATTCTGGTCATTATAACTGAATCAAACAGTATAGCATCAAGTAAAGCAGTTATCTGACAAATTGCATAAATTGCAACAGGAATTATAATTTTAAATGCTTTTCCCAGACGGTAAAGGGCAGCACCTATAAAAAATCCTATAAAAATAACCGCAAGATCAGTTGTAAAATCCATGATAAAAACATTGAAATAGTCGCTTGCATTTAAAATTCTTTTATCGAATAAATTTATATCGGGATTTAAAAATGCCTGTTCATAAATACAATCGTATCCGAAAGTTTCTATATGTTTTTCGTATATATTTCCTAAAATTGCAAGAATAGTATCATTAATACTGGCAATTAATGCAAGAACCACATTGCTTATTGTCATACCGGCAAAAAACGTTTTCCTTGAAATCCCCGACTGCACTGACATATTAAAATTTTCCCTGAATACAACTATTCCCAGAACAATCATGTATATATATGTTGACATTTCCATTCCGCCAATACCTCCGTTTGAGTCAGAAGCAATGGAAAATATCAGGAAAAAATGTATAATAGCCGCTGTAATGGCTATAAATATTCCATAACTTTTTATAATATAGCGAAATGAGTATTTAAACATTTTAATAGTATTCATTATAAATTCTCCTTTCCTTACTTTTTTGAAAAAAAGGAAGCAAAAAACTTTCAGACGTGGGTTGATTTTATTGATTCATTTAGATAAGGCTCGACAGCTTACTTTTTGAAAAAAA